>NZ_JBSFKD010000037.1:0-93955 GCF_053598395.1 Streptomyces sp. NPDC001135
AGGGGAGGAGCGGCTTTCAGTTCCGGGTGCGGATGACTCATACCCTGACGGTACCCGGAGAGCGGGACAGGGTGATCCATTACCTGTTCGATCTCCTTTTCCCGACGGAGCGGGGCACCCGCAGCGTGCCTCGGCAGGATCGGATCACGCCGGCGACCGGGGACAGGGAGCGGTGAAAGCGGTACCACCTTCCGTGGCCGAACTGTTCACCCGGTGCTGGAGAAGATCTCGTGCACCCTCTCGTGTTTTCCGGCGTTCGCTGCCTCCCGGCGGGTCTCGGCACTGGTCCACTCGCAGTAGTCGAGACTCGGGTGTCCTCGGCGCTCAGGAGCAAGTGGGCTGAGAGGGCCCCGAGGCAGCTTCCTTCGCCGGGCAGCCAGATGGCGGTGTCCCAGAAGCGCTTGCCGCTCCCGCCCGGCGTGCAGGAAGCCGATGTGGTGCCCCATCGAACTCGACGACGAGGTCGCGCGGGGGCGGCTCGTCCGTGGTCTCGAGCCGGTTCCGGGAAGTCCAAGGTGACGTCGTGTGGGGAGGGGCCGGTCACGCCTGATCGGTGGGGCCCACCCGGAGAACAGTCGGCGGCGGGGAGAGGCCATGCCTCGCCGCAGCCTTGTGCAGAAGAAGGGCGCGAAGCTGCTTGATCACCATCGGCCGAGCCTCACGGGCGATCCAGCCCTTCGTTCCGGGCCGGATGCTGGCGCGTTTTCGCTAGCGGCTTCCGTCATGCCGTTATAGCGTTGTGATCAGCAGTCGTGGTTCCGAAGTTCCGTTCGCCCGTGATCGCCTCACGGGCGTTCTTGCTGTTCAGCGCCTCTCCGGACCAGGGCGATCACCTCCCGGTCGCGCAGCGTGCGTGCCCGGTTTCCCTCAAAGGAGACAGTCATGGCCAAGGGCACAGTGAAGTGGTTCAACAGCGAGAAGGGCTTCGGCTTCATCGAGCAGGAGGGCGGCGGCCCCGACGTCTTCGCCCACTACTCCAACATCGCCAGCCAGGGCTACCGCGAGCTGCAGGAGGGCCAGAAGGTCGAGTTCGACGTCACGCAGGGCCAGAAGGGCCCGCAGGCTGAGAACATCCGCCCCGCCTGATCGCACCCCGGTAAGGGGGGCCCGGCATCCCGGCTTCGGGACGCCAGGCCCTTACCGTTGCACGACGGTTCATCTGACTACGGGGTGCGGCCGGGCGCCGGCCTGGGACGGGCAAAATGGACACCCGTTGTCTGACACTCAGGTCGCCCGACGCATCCGTACGGCCCCCTTGGTTGCTGGCGACGCCGTCTACATTGCCGCATTCGCCCCAGGGCGGCTTGTAGTCCTCGATCCGCTCTCTGGCAGAGAGCTGTGGCGCAAGAGCGCAGGCGGCGCCTTCACCACCACGCCGTTCATGGCGGGCGATCGGACCTGGGCCAGTGACCGTACTGGGGTCCTGCACGCGTGGGATCCGCGCACCCGCCGGAGTACGGCCCAGCTGCCAGCGCGGTGGAGCGAAGAAGGCCGCGGACAACCCGCCGTTGAGAGCCGCATGATGTTCGTCTCCACCAGCGGCGGTTGGCTGCAAGCGTGGGAACTGCCGTGAGGACTCGCCCGCCGTAGCCAAACAACCACTTGCCCGATCCCGGGCTAGTGCAGAAGGGTTGGGCTGGTCCTGGGACGCCAGGCGGGAGCTGGTGCCACCACACACGCCCGACGCTTGAGTGCGGCGATGGCAGTGTGGGGCGACCTCGTGGGTAGCAAGATGATCACCACGGGAGACCTACCCGAGTGGCTGAACGCTGAGGCGTCCTTAGCGCTTTGTGCTGGGTCAGTCCTGTCGAGTGAACGCCCCTCTGCACCGCATCGTGTTCACCTGGCTGCGCTTCGATGCCCGCAGCCAGGCGTATGACGAACGCTGACCCAGGAGGCGAGACCCGGCGTGAGATCATCCGATGCCTCAAGCGACATGCCGCCCGACCTGCGATCGAGGAGTGTGCGCTAGCTGGTACGCATTACGAACCGACGGACTCCCATGGCAGGGCGGGCTGCTGGGGAAGTCGAGACAGGGTGCGCCGTAGATGGTCGCGGTTGAAAGCGTCTCCCGCCACCTGCTTGGTCGCGCGGGCTGGTCAGCCAGCCCACGTCAGGCGTTCCAGCCGGTGAGGACGCCCAGGCCGATCAGGAGGCCGCCGGCCGCCATGACGGCGGCCCCGGCGCCGACGGACAGCAGCGCCCCGGCCGGGACCTTGGCGATGCCCGCGGCCATGGACGCCACGGCGGTCCTCCGGCGCGGCTTCCGCGCGGCCCGTTCGGCTCCCTCGCGGACCTTCGCCGCGAGCTCGCGGGCCGCGTCAGAGACGCGTCCCGTGGGGCCTCTGGCTGTCCGTGCTCGGCCTCCGGCGCGCTTGCACCACAGCACACGCCCAGGCCCAGCAGCGCCCAGCCAGGCCGCGCCAGGACGCCGATGCCGGCGGCCAGGCAGACGGTGGCAGCCAATCGCTGGACGGGCATACGAGCCTCCAGAGTCGGGCGAAGCTGAGGGGGCAAGCCGGTGCATGGCCTGCCATAATCGGGCGACGTGCTCCAGGGGGTGGGACATGGTTCTGTTCAGACGCCGGACGAACGACGGACCAGACTGGATCACGGATCTGCCTGGCAAGAGTCGGACGACGCGGAAGTTCTTCAAAGCCCTTGTTCAGGAGTACCTGTTCGAGATCCAGAGGTGGCAACGCGGCCGAAAGACCTGGCCACCGGTGGGGACATGGAGTCAGGTGGAAGACCTGGCTTATGCACACAACAGTTGCGTGAAACGCGTTGAGCGCACGATGCGCGGCCTCAACATCCACGACCCGGAGATCCAAGATGCGATCTGTATCGCCATGGATCAGTACGCGGCTTACTACGGCGTGCGAGGCAGCTTGATCCGGGTCTGGGGGAGAGCGAAGCCGTTCAATGAACGCTTCGCATCCGATTGGCAGCGTTCCGAACTGTTCCGCATCGCGTGGTGGGAAGAGCGCCCCATCGCCTTCACTTGCATCCTGCACCGCATTAAGGAAAGCGAGCCGCTGATCGACGGGTTGCTGATCTTTGATCACGTCACGTACGAGTTCACACCTGAGGCAGCAACGCAGCCGCAGGTTGTATGGCGGAGAAGGCAGGTCCGCGAGGCAGAGGAGCCAAGCCTTGGCGCCACCGTGCTCCACCTGGACCGATCCACTGGCTATTCCCGTGCAGACATCGCCAGCTCAACGCCCCTGATTTTGGAGACCTCGGCGGGGCCGCTCTTCACGGCCCACAGCAGGCCCGGCCCTCGTGGGAGTCAGCGCCGCAACCGGGAGTCTGCGGGCTGAGGCTCAGAAGATGTCGCGACGGCGTCGCCCTCGTTGACGGCGAGCGATCCGTCGATCGTGAAGCACAGAGCCAGCATGTCGTCGATCCGCTTGCCGGACTACTTCCGGTCGGGCTGGACCGGCCGGACGCGGTCCGGGTGGTCGGTAGGGTGCTTGGCTTCGAGGTTGTGGGCCATCCACCGGGCGATCGGGTTGCCGTACGTCTTCTCGTGGGCTTTCGGCTTCCGCATGAGTTCGGCCATCGGCGCGGTCATGCGCTCGTAGGTGGTGCCGGACTCGATCACGTCCAGGCCGGTGCGGTCCTCGACCTCCGGGCGGACGGATTCGCAGGATCACCGGTCGTACGTCACGTCGGTGATCGTGAATTGGTTGTTGTCGCTCTCGATCTCGGCGTAAACGGCTTCGTAGTCGATGACGTTGCCCTCGGTGGCGGTGACCCAGCCGTCGCGCACCCGCAGCGAGAACTTGCCGTTGGTGTCCTCGTCCAGGACCGGCACCACCGTCTCCGGCACACTGTGGTGTCACCGGGTTCGCGTGGGGGTATCTCTTCCCACCAGCGCGTTTAGAGGGGCGGGGGAATGTCGAAGATCGGTCTGGCCGCAGCGATCGAGGAATTGCGGCAGGAGCTGTACAAGGCGCAGGAAGCGGGAGTGAGGCAGCAATTCGCCTTCGAAGTGGAGGAGGCACAGCTGGAACTGCTGCTGGAGCTGCGTTCCGATGTGCGGCCGGAGGGCAAGCTGTCGTTCGGGGTGGCCTCGGTGGGCGTGGGCGGGACGTCCGCCTCGGCGCGGACGCATAAGCTGGTACTGAAACTCAAGGTCAGGGACCAGGCCCTCGGCGAGGGCCCCGACGGCCCCCGGAACGCCCTCGTGAACGACTCCGTCTCCAAGGACTGGTGACGGGCCGCTCGAGGTGGATCCACGCAGGCTGGCAGACATCCGTGGCGGGACCGCCGAGAGACGACGGTCCGAGGGATCGGGCTATCTGGTCGCATCTAGCGTGGTCTTGACAGCGCGTCATGTGGTGGTGGACCCGGCTGCGGGCGTGCCCTGGGAACGGATCGACGTGCGCGTCGGGCATCCCTTTCGCCCCCCCATCGAGCGGCGGGCCGCCTCAGTACTGTGGGTTCCGGACGAGGGCGACGACGTGGCGCTGCTGTTGCTGGACGCGCCGGTGGGCGTCCCGGGCGCGGTGCGCTGGGGCTGCCCGGACGGCACGAGGCCGCTGCGCTACGACGGGCTTGGGTTCCCTAGGCACGCCGTGTCCTACGAGGACGGCGAGCGGGGCATCGAACAGCTGTATGGAGTGCTTTCGCCGCTGGTCCCCGGGCCCGGCATGACCTGGGTGCTGGACCAGGAATCTGCCCCGAGGGTGCGGCCCGGCGGGCAGCGCGCCTGGGAGGGGATGTCGGGGGCGGCGGTGTTCTGCCGTGATCTGCTGGTCGGGGTGGTGGTCCTCGACGACGTGGAGCACGAGAACCGTCGCTTGTACGCGCTGTCGACCCGTGCGTTCGCCGTTCGTAGCGGATTCGCGGAGCTGCTGGAGCGGCACGGTGGAGGCGCACCGGTGCTGGAGCTGGTGGACGGACGGCCGTCGGTGCCGGAGTCCGGCCATCTGCTCGAAGTTCGGGAGTTCAAGGCCGCCCGGTTCGAGGGACGGCAGCGGGAACTGACAGCCATGGAACGGTACTGCGCGGCGCTTGACGGACAGGAGAGCGGGTACTGGCGATGGATGGCGCCTGCCTGGGCGGGAAAGACGGCGCTGATGGCGCAGCTCGTCCTCCACCCTCCCGCCGGCGTGGACGTGCTGGCGTATTTCGTGACCACTCGGCAGCCCCAGCACTCCGACCGCACCGCGTTCCTGGCCGCCATGGGCGATCAGCTGCGCTGGTACCTCAAAGACCCCGATCTGGACTGCACTTCCCGGGACCGGTTCCTCCAGGCGCTGGAGCGCGCAGCGCGGAAGGCCGCGCAGCGGGGGCGGCGGCTGTTGCTGGTCGTGGACGGACTGGACGAGGACACGGGGGTGACCAGCGCGAGCACCGGCTACAGCATCGCCGCGCTGCTGCCGACCAGGCCCCACCCCGCTGCGCGGATTGTGCTGGCTACGCGTCCTGACCCGCCCGTGCCGAGCGATGTGCCCGAAGGGCATCCGCTGCACGGTGAGGAGATCAACCACTGGCTGGAGAGCTCCCCGGCCGCGCGGGCGGTGCGTTTGGACGCCGAGCGGAGCCTGGCGGCCCTGCTGGATGGCGGCGGTCTGGGCGAGGAGGTCACCCGGCTCACCACGGCCGCGGGCGGCGGTCTGAGCGCCACCGATCTGGCTCACCTGACCCGAACGAGTGCGGGGCGTGTCAGGCAGGTGCTGGGCGGTTCGGTCGGCCGGTCCTTCCAACGGCGTGTCTCCCGGAACGCGGCGGACGGTTGCCCTGCGGAAGCCCTGTACTTCTTCGCCCACAGGCAACTGCAGGACAGCGCACGTGGGTTGCTGAGCCCTGACGAACTGGCGCATTACCGGAAACGGGTGCGTGACTTCGTCAAGGTCTGGCGGAAGGCCGGCTGGCCCTCGGACACACCTGAGTATGCGCTGGTCGGATACCCCCAATTGCTGCGCACCCTCGGCGACACGGAGCGGCTCGGACGGCTGGCCACCGATGCGGTGCGCCACGAACGGCTGTGGCACGCGACGGGTTCGGACGCTGCCGCGCTGGCCGAGATCGACGACGCTTTCCGGCTGCTGCTGAACTCTCCCCGGCTTGATCTCAAGACGGCGGTGCGGCTGTCCCACCGGCGCGACGGACTCCTGCGGCACACCGGTAACCTCCCCGACGCAATTGTCGCCCTGCGGGCGGTGCTGGGGCACACCGGTCGTGCCGTCGCCCTCGCCCGTGCGCACCCCCACCCCGCCAGGCAGGTCGAGCAACTGATGGCGATCGGGGACGCACTGCTGGAGGGGGCCGAGGTCACGACCGCGCGCGATGTGGTGGTGGAGGCCGCCGCCCGCGCCGGGACTGTCACCTTGTTCAGCGTGGAGGACCAGGTGCGCATGCTCGCCCGAGTCGCCCGGATGTTGGCCCGAGTGGGAGAGGACCCCACCGCGCCGCTGCGGACGGCCGTCGGCCTCGCGGAAACCATCACCGGCCCTGGCCGGCAGTCGGAGTACTTCCGGATTCTCCGTGACGCTCCGGGGCCGCAGTTCGAGGCACTGCACCTCTCGGTCGTGGCACTGGCCGAGGCGAGCGAGGACTGCCGCACTGGTGGGCGCACCGAGTTCACGGCGTTCGCCAAGGAACTCGCAGAGAGAACTGAGAGGCTCGCGCACCAAGCGGCCCGCATGGTCCCCACCATGTACTCGGGCAGCCAACCCGGGCACTTCGTGAGTGTCGCACGCATGATGGCCCGCACGGGACAGCACAGCCGCGCCATCGAACTGGCCGAAGCGGCCCACGCCCTGAGTTTCAGGGATCCGGGTGTGCAGGGCGAACACCTCGCTCGCATCGCCCAGGCGCTCGCCGAGGCAGGAGATGTGAAGCGAGCGGTGGGACTGTGCCAGGAGGCCGCAAACCTCGTCCGTCAGGTGCCCGACCCCGCCCGGCAGGCCAGCCACCTGGTGGCTGTGGCGCGCGACATGCTGGCGCCCGCTGAGGCTCCCCTGGCATGGGGCCTCCGCTCCAAGGAGCAGCAACAGTGTGCCGCGCAGCTTGCGCTGGAAGCCGCCGGGCTTGTCACCGCAGACAACGACCGCCAGGACAAGCTCCTGCGCGATGTGGCGGAGGTGCTGACACGGGTAGACAGGCCATGGGAGGCAGCCGAGATCGGCCGGACCCTCACCCGACCGCAGGACAGGGCCCGGGCTCTGCTGAGCGCGGGCCAGGCGCTCGCCCACTGCGGAGAACCCAGCCACGCCGCTGCGCTCGCCGATGAGGCCGCGCGGATCGCTCGGTCACTGGACGACCCGGTACACAGGATCGAACTGCTGGCCTTGGCGGGCACGGTCTTGGCGCGCGCCGAGGACCTGCACGGTGCCTCGGCCGTGTCTGATGAAGCGAGCAAACTGGCCCGGGCCGGCACGAAGAACCGTCCGTCGGCCCTCACCCTGGCCTATCTGATCGACGCGCTGAGCCGGGAGGGAAACCTGAAGCGGGCTGCCCGCATGGCCGAGTCGCTGGCCGACCCCGCCGCACGGTCCGACGCCCTCGCCCTCACCGCCAAGGCTTACGCTCAGGCCGGAGACCTGCAGACCGCCGCCCACCTGACGGCACAGTCGACCGAACTGACACGGCGAACCAGCGGGATGAGTACCGACCTCGACTTGCGGGCCAACGCCTGGGCAGAGGTGGCCTTGGCTCTTGCGGCGGCGGGAGACCTCCGAGGCGCCGCCAGCCTCGCCCGGGACGTCACCAGCTTCGGACACACCGGCTTCGGCTCCCTGCAACGTCCCCTGGCCGGCGTCGTCCAGGCCCTCGCGCGGGCAGGGAGAACAGACCAGGCGTCCGACCTCACCGAAACACTGACCTGCGCCGAGACCAAGGCCGACGCCGTGGCACGCATGGCCCTGGCGCTGTCGGCGGCAGGAGACTTCCAGGCTGCCTGGGACCTGGCGACCCAGGCAGCCTTCCTCGCCCTCGACCCGATGGACCCGCTGGGGACGGCCTTCGCAATGGAACGGGTCGTCCGGACCCTGGCACGGCCAGATGACCAGGCCCCCTTCGAAACCGACCCATGCCTGTTGGCGCACCGCGCCATCGATGTGGCCCTGACCGTCAGCGAACCCCTGTCGGACCCTTGCCTCCTGGCTCACATCACGGAGGCACTGATCGAAGCGGGAGATGTCCGGCACGCCGTCGAGCTGGTCACGCTCCTCACCGACGACGTCGACGATGCGGACGGCCTCGGAGAACGGGCTCTCGCACTGTCATTTGCGGCCCACACACTCGCTCTGGCGGGAAACATCCGGCCCGCCGAGCGCTGGTCAGCCATGGCGGTAGAACAGGCGGGCGCCCTCAGCGACCCGGACGAGCAAGCCGACGTCCTATTCAATGCGTTCCGCGTCCTGCTCATGTCCGGACAGCCACAACGTGCCACCGCGCTCGCCCGGACCATCCCCGACCTCGACCTGCGGGCCACCGCCCTCACCCAGGCGACCGGCGCACTGCTCTCCGCAGGTGAACTGCCGGCGGCCGTGGATGCCGCCCGGAGCATCCCGGATCCCGCCGAACGCGTCGAGGCGCTGGCCGACATGGCGAGCACACTGAGCGCCACCGGGCAGCACCACGCGGCCGCCAGCCACCTTGCCGAGGCTGCCGTCCAGGCCCGCGCTTTGCCCGACGCCGACCAGCGGGCCAAGGCGCTAGCCCGTGTCGCGCGCGCGGCCGGGGACGAAGCCGCCGGTCACGCTCTGCTGGCCGAGGCGCTCAGCGTCGGAACATGGACCGAGACGCTGTGCGTCATGCCCGAGGTCGCGCCCGAACTGCTCAAAACGGCCGCTGCTTTGCTGGTGGACGACTGACAGGCCGGCCGGGGCTCAGGCGCTCTCCCCGGCGCGGCGAGTGTGCGGGAGCGAAGCAGTTCCAGGCAGACGGGGATCAGTGGCCCCAGGGCCATGACGGCGGTGATCGGCAACAGATAGCGGTCGATGTTGGGGTGCCGTTAGCGAATGGCGAAGGGTGCGGCTCGTGGCTCATACAAGATCTTCGTAGCCGGTGATCGCTCGACGGAGGAGTGGCGGCGCACGGGCAACAACACCGGCTCCATCGTCTTCGGCATCGATCACACAGGGAGATTCTTCACCGCAGCCGCCCTGGTCGTCGCGGTCAGCATGGGCGCTCTGGTGCTGTCCCAGGTCACCCTGCTCATGGTGCTCGGCGCGACCATGGCCGCGGTCGTCGTACTGGACGCCACCGTGGTCCGCGGCATCCTCGTGCCCGCAGTCATGCAGCTCGCCGGCCGAGCCTCGGCTCCCCCACGGCCGGCTCAGGGAGAGCAGCCGTCGACCACCCCGTTCTCCAACTCCTCCGCCACGGGGGCGTGGTCGTCGAGTTCTTGCTGGCGGGCGGCCCACTCGGCAGCCGTGACGTGGTCGATCGGGGCCTGGTCGAGCGGCACCCGGGAGCGGTGGAGGAACGCCTGCCCCAGCAGTTGATTGCCGCCGGCGTTCGCGCGGGCGTTGCCCTTCCGGATGGCGGCGTCGAATTCCACGACGTCCTGCCACTCGTCCGGGCTCGTGTCCCGGATGTGCCGCCACTGCGCATCGCCGTGGAACGGGCAGCCCACACAGCTGGCGGCGAGGCCGAGCGAGGTCAGATAGCGGATGCAGTCGCTGCGCGACCAGCCCAGGGCGATGAGCGGCTGGCGGTTGCGCATGTAGCGGACGTCGGCGTCCTTGGCGCGGTGGAATTCGTCGGTGGAGATGCCGACCCACTGCTCGACGAAGTCGTCCTTCGGGATGCGCTGCGGGTAGGGGTAGTCGAGGAGATCTCGGACTTGTCGCTTTATCGGCTTGATCTTGTATTCGCCGGTGCCTCTCTGCACTTCACCCGAACGGGTGGCTCCCGTGGGTGCTGCTCTGCGACCAGGTCGGCGCACGGGATCATGGCATGTGCGTGTGACCTTGCGTGTTGAGAGCTTGGGAGAGGCGGGCCTATGTCCAGCCGTGTGAGCATCGATAGCGACGTCTGCGTTGGCAGTGGGCAGTGTGCGTTGACTGCCCCGGCGGTGTTCGACTCTGACGACGACGGGTTCGGGTTGGTGCGTCCGGGATCGGAGGACGGTCGAGGCGACCCGATGGTGAAGGAGGCTGTGAGGGCTTGCCCAGTGCAGGCCATCAGCTTCGCCGAGGAGTGAGCAGGGCAGGGACCTCCCGTCGGCTTGGGATATGTAGTTGGTTGCTGGGCCTCCGGTGGTGAGGGGGTGGCGCGGGGTTTGGGGATGCCCAGGTCGACGGCCGGTCGTTGGGCTCGGCGTTGGGTCTCGTCGCGCTTGGCACGAAGGAAGGTGAGGGTGAGGTCGATGCCTTCCCTCTCGCTGACCTAGCCCTCGGCTTCGGCGTGTGCTCGGCGGTCGAGAAGGTCGGCTTCCAGCTCCGCGAGGCGAGGCAGCATCTTGGGGTTGACGTGCAGCATCGGGCACCGGACGCAGGCGTGCCCGTGCTGGCAGGGGGTGCCGTAGGGGCGTCCGCAGGAACCGAGTTCGACCTTGCGGCGGTCGAAGTGTTCCTCGAACTCGGTTCACTCTACGAAGTCCCTTGGCCTCGCGGGAGCGGACCGGCACCAGGCGCAGCCGGGATCCGCTCATGCGGCCTGCCGTAGTCGGACTGGCCCGGGGCGTGCTTGGCGACGGCACGATCGGTGATCGCCTTCGAGGCACGGGCGGAGGCGGCAGCCAGCCCGTCAGCGCCAGGTTCGGCGTACAGGGGCGCAGATCGAGCATCGCGGCGCGCATGCCGGTGGCGAAGACCAGGGCGGTGCCCATGGGCAGGGCGCGGATCGCGTCTGCGGGCAGGATCCGCTCCTGCCGCATGCTGACCGAGGTCGACTTCCCGGACTCGGAGGTGGAGGTGGAGGTGGTCTCGACGTCGTGGTCGCCGATCAGCCGGGAGAGCTTGTCGGCGAAGTCGGGGTCGTCGATGCCGGATCCGATGACCTTGACGGTCGCGGCCGACCACATCGCGTCCATGCCCGCGTCTCCCCAGACCTTCTGGCCCTGCCGGTAGGACTGCAGGATCGTGATCGGGATGATCCCGCGTGAGCCGAGGTGGGAGTACAGGTCCGGCAGATCGCTGATCTTGCAGACGTTGGCGGCCTCGTCCAGGATCGCCAGCATTGGCGGGTCGAGTCGGCCGCCGGTGCGCTCGGCCTGGGCGGTCGCGGCGCGCATCACGGAGCCCGCGCACGCGGCGATCAGCGCGGAGGCGCCTCCGCCGCCGTCCGAAGGACGCCGCAGCGATGACGCGGCCCCGGTAGCCGTACACCGCGACGAACCGTGCCTCGGTGAGCGCCCCCTGGGCGACGACCAGTTGGTCGCCCAGCGAGGGAACACCGACCGACTTGATGTTGACACCGAACTGGGTGGACCAGAACATCGGCAGCCACAGGTGCGGACGGCGGTCCGGACCGGCACCGATCATGTTGTGGGCGGCGATCTCGGCCTGTTCGACCGCGTTGCCCCAGTGCTCCAGTGCCAGGAACTGGTAGTCGAAAGCGGGTGGGGGCTGCGGGCCACGTCACCTGCGGCGTAGATGTCGTCGGTGACGATGCCGTTGACGTCGAACACCCGGCACCCGGCGTCGCAGGCGATCCCCCGGGGACCCGCGGCCACCCCCGAGCCGGCGAGCCATTCCGTGTTCCGCATGGCACCGAGCGAGACAACGGCCACGTCCACGCCGATCGCCGAACGGTCGGACAGATGGGCGCGCTTGAGCCGTCCCACGTCGTCGCCCTCGAGGGCGGTCACGCTGACGCCGCAGCGCAGGTCGACTCCGTGCTTTCGCTGCAGCCGGTCCGCGACCGCGCCGATCACTCCGCCGAGCGCGCCCACCAGCGGTGCCGGGCCGCGCTCGGCGACCGTGACCTCAAGTCCCAACTCCCGGCAGACGGAGGCGACCTCCGAGCCCGTGAAACCGGCGCCGATCACCAGCACCCGGGACACGCCCCCCGTCAGCTTCCGGCGCAGGCGGGCGGAGTCGTCGCGGGTACGCAGCCCGAACACCCCGTCCAACGCGGCCTCTTCCGGGTGGAACCAGGGCCGCGCTCTGGTCCCGGTGGTGATCAGCAGGCGGTCGTAAGGGACGGTGTCGCCGTTCGCCAGGCGTACTTGCTTGGCGGCCCGGTCCAGGCTCTCAGCGGCGACGCCCAGACGCCATTCGGCGTCGATGTCGCGCCGCCGCGGCAGCGCGGTGTCCTCGGGCCGTGCCCGCCCGAGCAACGCCTGCTTGGACACAGCGGCGGCCGGTCGTAGGGCTCGTACGGCTCGTTGCCGATCATGGTCAGCGATCCGCGGTGAAGCCCTGCTCGCGCAGGGTCTCCGCCGCGCGCAGACCGGCCAGCGAGGCACCGACGACGACGATGCGGCCCTGGCGCCGCAGGACCTGGACGTCCGTGTCAGCCGACATGAGGCTCCACACCCTTTGCCGGCTCGTCGGAATAGTCGACGAGGATGGCCTGGACGGGGCAGGCGGCAGCGGCCTTCTCCACCCGGTCACGTTGTGCCTCGTCGAAGCGAGGGGAGAACAGCAGCGCTTCTTCCCCGTGGAGGGAGAAGACGTCCGGGGCGAGAAAGACGCACTGCGCGAATCCCTGGCACCGGTTGAGATCGACGACAAGCCTCATCAGGAACCCACTCCCTGCGCGGGCCGCGGTCCCCGCAAATTCCGCAGCCGTCTGCGCTCGGTCCATACGGTGGTCGGCATGCCTCTTTCAGGATGGGCGCCCTCTGCGCAGGGCGCTCGCAAGGCGAAGGCTGCCCGGCAGGCCGATGCGCACCCGACCGGTCAACCGCAAGGGAGACGAGGCACTATCGGCCTCCTGAACACCGGACGGACGGGGACGCGACTCGGGCGGCCGTATGCGCCGGCTCCCCTCCGGACCGCCGCGACGGGTCCTCCCGGCCGCCACTCCATGGCCGCCCTTGATCGGCACCGCGCAGGCCGACAACCGGCTGGGGCACATCCCCTTCAACCGGCTCACCGACATGAACGAACAACTCGTCCGGGGACGCGAAGGCATCTGGTTCGGCCGGCAGTTCGCCACCAAGGCCCTACGAAAACTCCCCGACTACGTCATCGACTGCTACGTCCGGATCCTCGCCTCCCAGCACGACGCTCTACGGGGCAGCTTCGGGTGGTACCGGGCCTTCGACACCACAGCGCCCAGGACCAGCAACGTAGGACAGACCGAAGTGCTGGCGGCGCTGACCAGGTTCTGGCCCCGTACCTCGCACAAGAGGGGAGTAGGCGACCCTTGGCCACTGCGATGCCCGGCAAATAGCCGGCGTCTACGTGCGGGGCGCACGACGCGGTCGGACGATGAGTTGCCTGTCTCCGTCGGCGTCGTACACCGCTCCCGCGAGTACGGTGATGGTCGTGCTGCGCACGGTGAGCGCCGCCTCGTCCTCGGATACGGCTGGGCGCGGCCGTCGCAGCGTGGTGCGTGGTTCCTCACGGCGGCTGTCGGCGTCAGCGAGTGAACAGCTCGGGGTTCTTGCGGACGAACCCGGATACTCCTTCGGCGGACCGCCCGGTGATCTCCTCCATGCCGTCTGCCTGGCGGTCATAGCGCCCGGCCACGTGCAGGCGAGCCATGGTGGAGATGTGCTGGAGCACATGGGCCGGCAGTCCCAGCGCCGCGAGATCATTGTCGAGCCATTCCTGCAACGGGACGTCGGTGTAGCCGACCGTGCGCTGCAGAGCATCGGAAATGTCCGCGGCCAGAGCGGCGACGTCCTGTGATCGGGGACCGGTCAGCTCATAGGTCCGGCCGATGCGCCCGGCCGGATCGGCCAGAATCTCCTCGACGACCGCGGCAACGTCACCGGCCGCGATCGGGGAGGTTCTCGCCTCGCCGAAGGGCCATCTGATCACGCCGTCCTTGGCGATCGAGGCAAACACGGTCTGGAAGAGCGGGTTCTCCATGAAGACGGTGGGCCTGACCTGGACCACGGGCAGGCCTGACCAGCCGAGAACCTGCTCGACCAGCCACTGCTGACGATGCTGATGCGAGTCGGAGCCGCTGGTGGCGTCCATCTCGGAGACGGTCAGCTGCGACATGTTGACGACCGCCTCCAGGCGTCCGTAGGCGCGCGCGACGGCCGCTGTGGTCACGGCGGCCAGCAGATACTGGGCCGACACGGCCATGCCGAAATACATCCGGCCGCAGCCGTCGAGGGCGTCGGCGACGTCACGGGCATGCGTCAGATCTCCGACCACGACTTCGGCACCCGTGGCGCGCAGCGCCTGGGCACGGTCGTCATCCTGGCGCACCAGAGCACGCACCGGGAAGCCCCGGCGCCGCAGCCCTTGGACCACGGTTCTGCCGACGGCACCGACGCTGCCCGCAGCACCGGTCACCAGGATGGGCCGCATGCCTGCCTCCGGACTGGAGTCCATGGGGGCAGCCTGCGGCCCGTACGGCCAGGGCGCAAACCGGGGTGACGTCCGGCCCCGGCGGAGGTCAGGCGATCGGCATGCGTCCGCGTCCCCAACCGCTGGTCCATTCCCTCGTCCGCCTTCTCTCCCTGGCACGCGGGGCCATGAGCCCGGCACCTCCGCGGCAGCACCGCGACCAGCGGATGGACCAGAGTGTGACGCCAGAGACGTCACCCGAATACACTAATTCAACTGACTATGCCCGCTATTGCTGGCAAAAGTGAGGTCCGGCCATGGACGGTATTGCCGACATGGGAGGAGCCCCAGGCTGGGGCTCCGTGCATCCGCCGAGACAAGACGAGCCTGTTTTCTCACAGCCCTGGGAAGGCCGGGCATTCGCGCTCGCGATCCTCTCGAACAGGGCGTCCGGGGGAAACCTGGACTCCTTCCGGCACGCCCTGGAGCGCCTGGACCGGGCGCACTACATCGACGACGGCTACTACGGGCGCTGGCTCAACGCCGGAGAGCTGAGACTTCTCGACAGCGCCGTCCTGGCACCTGGTGCGGTCGACGCCCGCGCCCGCAACCTCCGCGGCGAGCACGTGGAGGAGCCCCCGGTCCCGGAGCCGGCCAAGCCCGACTACGCGCCGACCGCCGACGGCACACTGCGCTGCCTCGACACCGCGCCGGCCTTCGCCGTCGGCGAGCGCGTGCGTGCCAGGGACATGTCGCCGGCCGGACACACCAGGCTGCCGCGCTATGTGCGAGGGCGGGTCGGCGTCGTCGACATCATCCAGCCCGCCGGCGTGCTGCCGGACTCCAACGCGCACTTCCTGGGCGAGAACCCACAGTACGTCTACTCGGTGCGCTTCGACTCCCATGACATGTGGGGCGCCGACGCCGAGCCCTTCGAGCTCACGGTGGACATGTTCGAGAGCTATCTGGAGACCCCCTGATGACCACCACCGCCGGATCGGCCGAGCGCCTTCCCCCGGCGCTGCGCACCGAGGCGCTCGAGCAGTTGCTCACCGAGCGGGGCCTGATCGATCCGAAGGCGATGAACAGGCTCATCACCACCTATGAGACCCACATCGGACCGCTCAACGGCGCGAAGGTCGTCGCCAGGGCCTGGACGGACCCCGAGTACCGTCGCCGACTGCTCGAGGACGGCACGGCCGCCATCAAGGAGCTGGGCTTCGGAGGCTTCCAGGGCGAGCACATCGTCGTGGTGGAGAACACCGCGACCTCGCACAACGTGGTGGTCTGCACGCTGTGCTCGTGCTACCCGTGGCCGGTGCTCGGCGTGCCTCCGAGCTGGTAGAAGGACCCCGCCTACCGCGCCCGGGTGGTGAAGGAGCCGCGCGCGGTGCTGTCCGAGATGGGACTCGAGCTGGCCGACGACGTTCGGATCACCGTCCACGACTCCACCAGCGAGGTGCGCTGGCTGGTGCTGCCCGAGCAGCCGCCCGGCACCGAGCATCTGACTGAGGAAGAACTCGTCCCTCTGGTGACGAGGGACGCGATGGTCGGAGTGGCCAAGGTGGCGGCACCATGAGCGCACCTCTGGACATCGAAGGCCCCGCCGCACCGCCCCGCTCCAACGGGGAGCTGGTGTTCGCCGAGCCGTGGGAGAGCCGCGCCTTCGGGATGGCCGTCACCCTGTACGACGCGGGAGTGTTCACCTGGCCGGACTTCCAGGCCGCACTGATTGCCCCGGATCACCACATGGGAGGCAGCGGCGGAGCAGGACGAACCGTACAGCTACTACGGGCTCTGGCTGGCCGCACTGGAGGATGTGCTCACGAGCGTGCGCGCCGTCTCCACGGACGAGGTCATCACACGCGCCCGATCCCTGGCCCAACGCCCTCCTGGCCACGACCACTGACCACTCCGACCACCACGACCACCCGCACTGACCACGGCGCACCCGTGTTCTCCCCGCCGTTCCTACTGCGCCGTCCGAGCCCGGACTGCCGAGTCGGGATCAGGCACCACCCGCCTCGGAAGCGGTGAGGGTGTAGGTGGTTCCGACGCTGGTCTGCACCCATGCGTCGGGGAGGGCTGTGGCGAGGGTGTGCTGGGCGCGCCAGCCGGTGCAGTGACCGGGGACGATCAACTCGGGTGCGAGTGCGGTGAGCGCGGCCACCGTGGGGCCGATGACCGGCTCGAAGGCGGGGCCGCTCAGGTGGAAGCCGCCGATGAGGGCCAGCAGTTTGCTGACGCCGGTCAGCCTCATGGCGTGCCGGATAATGTTGACGACTCCGGCGTGTCCGCACCCGGTGATGATGACGAGTCCCCGGCCGCGCACGTTGACGACGAGTGCCTGGTCGTCGATGACGGCGGGGTCGTGTCGCCAGCCGTTCCCGTCCCAGGCCTGGTGGGCGGGCGGCATGCCGTGCTCGAACTCGGTGACGCGGTCCACCTCGCCGGTGATCAGGATGCCGCCGGCCAGCAGCGACGGCTGCCGCCGCTCGATCACCTCGAACCCTTCGCGTTCCAGCGCGCCTCGGGACAGCGTGGGCAGCTCCAGACCCTGGCCGGCCGGTAGGTCCAGCCGGCGGCGGGTCCAGACCGCGGGGTGGACGGTCAGCGGCAGGCCGGAGCGACCGCGCAGCCGGGCCAGGCCGTCGAAGCCGCCGGCGTGGTCGAAGTGTCCGTGGCTGAGCACGACGCCCTGCAGGCCGCCGACATCGAGCCCCAGACGCTCGGCGTTCACCGCTAGCCCGTCCGGCGACGCTCCGGTGTCGAACAGCAGCATGCTGTTCGTGTTGCCGCTTCGGGCGGTGACCAGGGCGGAGAAGCCGTGCTCGGCACGCAGCCCCGCGAGGGCCTCGCCGCCGGCGAACTGCCGCGCGGCGGTCCGTCCGGCGCCCGCCGACGCGCGGGTGACGCCTTCGGCGGAGGCCAGCAGGGCGTCGTAGACGTTGTCGACCAGCGTCGTGACCCTGACCTCGTCGACCTCGGGCAGCGCCACCGGGTCGACGGCCGGTCCCTCCGCGAGGCGAGGCGCTGACCAGGCCGCCTCGGCATCCGAGTATCCGTGATCGTCGCACATGCCAGAAACCGCCTCCCCTCTGATCCGGCCGACCGGGAAAGCAGATCCCCGGTACGAACCGCAGGCCCACGGCGCTCGCACCGGCCGCAGGCGCCGCGCGGTGTCATGCTTCCACCCGCGCGGGCGGGACGACAATGTCGATGAGCCCGGTGGTTACGTCGTACACGAGCCCTGAGACGAATACACCGGCCCGGAGGTTCTGCCTGACCACGTCGACGTCGACGCGGACGGCGGCGACCGGGTCGGTGACCGCCTTGGCGGCCAGGTCGGTGGCTGGCACGTCGAAGTAGTCGGTCAGCAGGCCGGGGAACGCGGCCAGGTCTGTGATGCCGCAGTCGGTGTGGTGCAGCACCGCGTAGTGGTTGTCGCGCGGGCCGGGGCCGCCCGTGCGGGCCTGGACGACCTTCGAGAGCATCTCCAGCGTCGCAAGGGTCGCGGGCGTGACCCGTCCTCCGACGTTGCGGATCACCGCTGCCTCGCCGAGCTCGAGCCCGAGTACGGCGGACGGGTCGACACGCGGGTCGACGCATCCGATGACCGTCAGACCGCCTCTGGGCATCAGCTTGAGGCCGACGAACGATCCACCGTCGGCGAACCTCACGTTCCGCTCGGTCAGCTCGTCCGTGTCGATCACGTGGCCGGTGATCCCATCGTCCTCGGCGCCTGATCTCTGGTGACGCCGTCACTCGCCTCCAGCCTGGCCCGTAGCCGCCTCCCATGCCACTCGGCGGGCCGCAGGCAGTGATCGTGCAGGTCAACGCCTTGCGGGAACCGACTTGGCGTGGCAGGGCCGAGCGGGGGAGCGACAAGGACTACGCAGCCCGCGTCGTAGCCGCCTGGTCCGACACCGTGCGCAACCTCCCCGTCGGCGTCGCGGTCACCGGCGAGGTCGTCGGCCGCCAGCCGTTCGGCGTCTTCCTTGGACCCACACGGTCGGGCTCTCACCCTGACCAGTGTTCGGGTCGATGTCGATGAACCGTAGTGACACGTCGACCTCCAGCGCTGTGACTTCGTCACGCTCCGCACGCCTAGCGTCGACGGCGGACACAACCCCGGTGAGCCGACCGTGCCGGTCGGCGGTACGGTGCGCTTACCGCCCCCTACCGCGTCGCCGCGTGCCCGTCTGGCCGCTCCGCGCCCACTGCGACGCGCGCTTCGCGCGCTCACGCGCTGTGGGACTCGCCCAGCGACGTGCCCCGGCCAGGGGCCCCAAAACCCGCTGTGGCCAGGGGCAATACCCGGGAGAAAGATCGCATCACACCAGCACATAGCACCATCACCGCGTCGCGGCCGGCGTCCGGTCGCTCTGATTTTCGTTGGTCTTCGTCGGTGTCTTGCCTGTAGACCACGTTGCATGGGGATATGGACGGATGCCTTCATTGCGCCTGCCGAGCCGACTCTGCTGTCACGGAGAGAGTTCGGTCAGCTCGTGGTCGACCTGGCGCGCGAGCGTGTGGTGTGCACGCCCTGGGCGCTGCTGGCGGGCGAGCTGTGTGTCAACGCGAGTTTGAATTGGGGGAGCGTCAGTGGACAGGCACGCTGGGACGACCCTGAGATCGGTACCGTCCTGCTTTCTGAGGAGTCCCCCGAAGGCCTGCGGGACGATGATCCGCCGCCGTGGGGCGACTCGCACGAGAGAGCCCGTCTGCTGGCCCGTGGCGAGGCGATTCTCGACGTGCTGCCGGCCCTGGAGCGGGCCCCGTACGGGAACGAGGACGTCGCGGTCGTCTTCTGCCACCTCGACTTCACCAACCGCGCGATCGTCGACTACTTCCAGTACGAGGACAGGCGCACGATGCTCGTTGCCTTCGCCCTGGCCCACCCGCAGAACCGACCCCTGTCCACGAACGACGGCTGGAAACCCCATGGACCGGTGCACCCTGTGCGCACGTGCCTGGTACACACCTTCAAACTCGCGATCGACGACGGTCCGCTTCCGCCCCTCGCGTCCATCGCCACCCGGCATTTCGGCCCTGCCCTGGTCAACGGCGAGACCTGGGGCTGAGTAGCGTTCGTGGAGCCCAGCCGCCTTTGCAGAGCTTCTCTGGGCTGAGCTGCTGGAGCGCGGAGCCAGCGTGCGGCCCGGCCCGGACCAGCGCGGGGCCCGGAGAGTGCTGCTGCTCCACCACCCCGAGACCGGTTGCTTTCTGGTCGGCACCCGACCGCCACGGGTCCAGGCCCGGTCCCCACGATGCCCCGGTCAGGGGGCTGGACTTTCCTGTGTCCGGCTAAACGGCTGGCGGCCCCCTGCCGAGTGGGGTTAACGACGAAATGCGGTTCGGCAGGTGACGTAATGCCGGTCGCGGGGTCAGTGCGCCGCGCGGCAGATTCGCGGCCGGCGACTTTCCCGCCGCGGTGCGTTCCCAATTTGGAAACCTGTGACCCGTCAGGGTCCCGTGGCGAGGGCGAGACAGTCGTCGCGGATGAGGCGGGGCGATTCATCTGGTAGTCAGGACTGGAATCCGATCACGCCGTATCCGGGACGCTGCGCGGCCGCCACGATCCAGTCCACACAGTCGGACAGTGCGCTTTCCACCTCGGGTTCGAGCGATGGTTCCAGGCCAGCGCGGTCAGCCGCCTGGAACTGCTCCAGTGCCGCAACGCACTGCCCGTGCGTCCATTGCCCGCAGCCCGGAAAGTCCGACCACGGCAGCCCATCAGGCATCCCCATCGGCATTCCGAAGTCCGCGACCGACACAGCCGTGACCTCCAGGGCCTTCAGGCCGTCATCCACAGCCTCCAGCCACCCCGCGCGATAGGGGCTGAACGAACTGTTGTTCAGGTGCGACCCGGTCAACGAACACAGTCGCTTGTACGCATAGCCGTACTGGAAACTTCCCGAAGATCGGTCCTGAGGGAACGGGCCTCCGGACACCACCGCTCGCAGCGCTTCGTACGAAGTCGGCGCCCCGTCGGCGATCTCGTCGGCGAACCACTGGTCATCACGTTCCAGGTCGTCCCCGAACTCATCCCGGATCACATTCAATAGCTGATCATCCCGAGAGCCCACCAGCGCCCGGGTGGCCGCCACATCCAACAGGTACACGCTCAACGACATGCTCATGCACACGACCGTATCCGCCATCACTGACAACCGGGTCGCGGGGACTGGGTGACGGTCGGGAGGTGGTCCTCCCCGCCGACGCGCGGGTGTTCCGTCGGCACCCGGCAGCGTGACAGAGTTGTCCGCGTCCTCCCCCCCGATGCGGGGGTGTTCGGCCCTTCGGGCGCGGCGCGCAGATCAGCCGCTCTCCGTCCCGCCGCACGAACTCCAGCGGCCGGCACGCCAGACCCACCACCTGAGGATCCCGGTCCAGCAGCATCAACTGGTCCCGCATCGCAGCGCTCCCGAACGCCACCAGCCGGTAGGGTAGGGCTCTTCGGGCTGCTTGGCTCCCGGAGTCCTAGAGGCGACTGCTCATGAATTTCCGCCCCACGACTGCTGGTTCCGATGCCGCGCTACACCACGTGTGGCGGCTTCCCACTGCTGACGCCGTGCGGGGACACCGAGCCCTTTGGTGGAGCGTCGGGCCCGCCGGGGAGCTTGCGGTCCTGCTGGTCCACCGGCGATACCTCGATCACACCCGCTACATCAAGGGGTGGATCGGGTGGCGGCCCAAAGTCCCGTTCACGGGTGAGCTGGTCACCATCACGGGACAGGAAGAGCGGCGCATCCTGGTGAAGGACATTCGGATCCGGCCCGGTCACTTGGCCCTGCTCCCGGATTCCCGATTCCTGCTGGTGAGCGGCCGTACGTTCCGGAACGAGACCGAGGGCCCCTGGGCGCCCAACGCCGTGATGTTCTCCCCATCAGGTACACCTGAGGCCGAGTTCTGCGTCGGTGATGACATTCCC
Organism: Streptomyces sp. NPDC001135; assembly: GCF_053598395.1. Taxonomy (NCBI): domain Bacteria; kingdom Bacillati; phylum Actinomycetota; class Actinomycetes; order Kitasatosporales; family Streptomycetaceae; genus Streptomyces; species Streptomyces sp. NPDC001135. Next base: position 21,310 of record NZ_JBSFKD010000037.1, read on the forward strand.
GCTCTGGTCACCGACGTCGACGGAGGCATCTGGACGGCTTACGGCGACGAGGGCATTTACGGCGGCCACCCCGAGTCAGCAGCGGGCCTCGCGGGCTGGAACACCCAAGGCCAGATCTCCTGGACTCCCAAGGGCCGACTGCCCGACCACCCACTGCAAGGCTGCACCGCCGCGACCGAGAATGAACAGGTATGGCTCGTCTGGTACTCCGGCAATGGCAGAGGTGGCACCTTCCTGACACGGATCACTCCGTCCACCGGCGACGTTGCCAGCTACCCCAGCCCCGTCCCCGCCCCGGACGGATTCGCGGTCCGCGGTAACAGGTCGGTATTCACCCGCCGAGACCACAACAAGCGGTCCGTTGAGCTCATACGTGCCGAGCTCAACGGCCTCACCTGGGCCGTAACCCGCCGCTGCCGGCTGCGGGTGCCCGGTCGAGTCGTCATGCGCTGCGGCCAGGGTCGCGACGGTTCCCTCTGGCTCCGCACAGGCAACACCTGGCTGTGCATAGAAGCATGAACACTCCCACGGAAGTAAGGAGACGGGTAGTTGTCGCTGAGGTGGGGGTCACGTCCGCATCGCGGTCCAGGACCATCAGCTGGGCGCGCATCGCGTTCGACCCCGCGGCCACGTGCCTGCCGGTGGTCGCCGACCACCACAGGCCCGGTCCCCAGCGGCGCCCCGGCACAGCCGGGAACGCCGACACCGGCGGCAGGTCCTCGAACGCCACGGTCATGGCGGCATCCGCCCACCGCTGCTGCACAGGGTGCCCCACCGGGTCGAGGAACACCGCCTCGATTCCACTGCCCTGGTCCACGCCCGCTAGCCCTGCCGGCTCCCGGGCCGGGCTGCTCCTGTGCTGGTCACCCGCGCCAGCCAAGCCGCTCCCGCCGGTGCACACCGCTGTTTTCAGTGTTTCTGCCGCGAACGAGTGCCGTATCAGCTAACAGCCGACTCGGCCCTCAACGCATCGCGCTCAGCCGCCGTCCTCCTGCCCGCCCGCCGTCTGCATCTCCCTGAGTACCTCTACGGCATGTCCACCCACCGGGCCACCTTCTGAAGGGGCACCCCGCCGTTCACCGCCGCCAGAGCGGTCCGTTTCCAGGCGTTCTCGATCAGGCTGGCACTGTGACCGAGGCCGCGCAGCAGCCTCTGGGCGACGTCGGCGGTCGCTGCACGACATGCACCGCTCGGCGACGCACGTGAACCTGCCGCTGCAGGAGACACCGATGTCGTTGAAGGTGTCGAAGCTGGTCAACCGCCGCCTGCGCAACAACGCGCTGAAGAGGAGGGCCTCGACCTGGCCCGGGGTGATGGTCACCGGCTGGGGCTACCAGGGCAAGACCGAGACCGTCTGCGAAGTCGCCGCCGCCTTCGAGGACGACTGGCTGGCCATGCACAACTACCTCAACCCACCGCCATCGAGGAAACCCTGGATCTGCACGCTCCGGTGGTCTACATCCAAACGCCGGTCACCGCGAAGCCGAAGAGCACGTGCCAGACGATCCTAAACTTCTTCGACGCACCCACCAAGGGGATGACGCTGCCCCAGCTGATCAACCAGGTCGCGTGTTCCCTGGACGATCACGGCGTCAAGGCCCTGATCCTGGACGACGTCACCCGGCTCCGCATGCACCGGGCCGACGACCAGGACACCCTCGACCTGATCCGGGCCTTCATGAGCATGAACGTCACGCTCATCCTGGTTGGCGCCGACATCCCCGGCTCCGGTCTCCTGCGCGAGGCAAAACGCGATGTCCAAAGCGGCCAGTGGCGTTTCCCGCCGACCGACCACACCCGCATCCACGGTCTGGAAGTCACCCAGACCGAACGTCGCTTCGACCTCGTCGAACTCGACCACTTCCGCTACACCACCTCCGATGACATCACGGCCTTCCACCACCATCTGCGCGGCATCCAGGAGAACTTGCGGCTGCTGGAGGCGCCAGCGGACATGCTCACCGCGGGCACGATGCCCGAGTACCTCTTCCGCCGCACCGACGGTGTCATCAGCCTGCTCGAACGGCTCATCGAGGACGGCTGCCAAGAAGCGATGGGCAGCGGCAAGGAACTGCTCGACGAGAACCTGCTCGACGAGATCATCATCAGCCTCGACGATCCCAGCCGCGACCCCGCGCCGGTGAAGTCCCACCGGTCCCGCAGGCCACTCCTGCGGACAGGCCGCCAGATCATCGGGTCCGGGGGCCCGGCCCCCTCCACGGCCGGGGGCCGGCGCCCGGCCGCTGGCCGGTCGCGGACGACGGGAGGGCGAGCCTGATGGCGGGCAAGCGCAAGGAGAACGAGGCGGGATCGAGCAACGACCTGCGCGCGGATGCGCTGCGCGTCCTCGGGGTGTTCAAGGTCGCCACAGCCGACCAGATCCAGCGGCTGTCCTCGCCGCACCTGACCTACCGGCACACGACCAAGCCGACCCCAGCGAAGCGGAAGGAAGCCCGGACCGCTTGCCACCGGGCTGCGGTGAACGACCTGCGGCGCCACGGCATGGCCCTCGACGGCGGCCGGACGCGGGGCGGGGAGGAGACCCGGCTGCTCACGAAGGACGGTCTGGCCGCCGCCGCGATCGACCTGGACCGCGACCTGGACGCGGGGGAGCCGACCGAAGCGGTCGCGGCCGCGCAGGCCCGCCGTCGACGCACCCGACGGGATCGGCACCCTCGCCCCCTACGCCACCGAGGTCGCGCTCCCGGTGAAAGGCACCTGGAAGAACCCCGCGATCAGCAGCGCCCGCGCCGACGTCGTCCTGACCGCCCCGGAGGCCGGTGTGCCGCTGCTGTTCATCGAGGCCGACAACTGCACCGAGAGAGCCGTCTTCATCGCCCAGAAGTTCGACAAGTACGCCCGGTTCTTCCAGCGGCAGGAGAAGGACACCGACGGCATCGAGAAGCCGCTGTGGCGCACCCGCTGGTCCGCGCCCGCCTCTGATGAGTACGAGCGGGTGCACCCTCCGGTCCTGCTCGTCTTCCACCAGGCGGGCCAGCGCTCCGCCAAGAGCCAGATGGCCAGGGTCGCCGACCTCACCCCCACCACTGGCAGGGGCGGTGGCATCCCGAGGGCGGCTATCACTCCTACGACTGCTGCATCCCGATGGTGGCGACCACGCTGGAGGAGCTGCGCGAACACGGCCCGGCCGGGCCCGCCTTCTGGCGCTTCGGCCGCGACCACCGCCAGCCGCTGCTGGACGCGATCGGCAACGCCCGCCGGGACGCCTACCTCGCCCGCCGCCGCCAGGCCGCCAGGGAAGAGGAGCGGCGCCGTGCAGAGCGGGAAGCCCCGCAGCGGGAGGCGCGGCGGCCGGTGTGCAAGGACTGCGGGCAGAAGTTCACCGACGCTAGGTGGGAGGCGATCGGCTACACCCGGGACTGGAGCAAGCGCCAGTCGCACCCGCACCTGTGCGAGGACTGCCAGGATCGGGCCGTCGCAGCCGAGTAGCAGGCGGAAGCCGACGAACGCGAGCGCCAGGAGCAGGAGCGCCTGCGCCAGGAGGCAGAGGAACAGGCCGCCGCGCAGAAGGCTGGCGGCTGGTTCTCCCGCTTCCGCACCTGACCCGGGCAAGCCGCGGCGACCGACCGCGCGGGCAAGCCCAAGGCAGCCCTGGGCAAGCCCGCGTTGTCGGTGGCGGCTGCAACGCTGATCAGATGAATGGCGATGAGCAGCTGCTGAACGGCCGGGTCTACGGCGCGGAGCATGACGACCCCAATCCCGGCCCGCTCCCACACCGGACCTACGCCGAGCTGGTCGGCGGGCCGCTGGACGGCCTGCTGCTGGACATCCACGGCTGGCGCACCGAGGAAGTCGACGACGGCGTGGCCCTGTCCACCGAGCTGTCACGGTGGCCCGGCGGTCGCGCCCTGTACGACCCGCGCCCCGGCGAACCCCGCAGCCCGGCCCGGGTGTGAGCTGCCGCTTCTACTACTCCGGCGACACACCCTGACCACAGGCCCGACCACGGCACCGGTCGCCCCGACCACAGACCCGACCACGGCAGGTCAGGAGTCGGTGATGTGATCGAACCCGCTCAGCATCGGCGTCAGCTCCTGAGCGCACCCGCACAGCGTGCACAGCCGCGTCCCCGGGTTCCCCGCGACGTTCAGCGCGTGCTCCACATCGAGCAGCGGTGCGCCCTGCGGAGCTTCTTCGCAGTCCGGCGCGTGCAGCACGCCCCGGGCCGGGCCCCGCCCCTCACGCACCTTCGCCAGCCCCCCGAAGGCCGGCGCTCCCCGAGCACCTCGCGGACCGCCGACTGGCGCGACGGCTCCAGCCGCTCGGTGGCGACCTGGTCGTAGTCGACACCGTCGACCGGCCGCACACGGTCAGGCGCGCGAACCCACCCCCGGTACTCCGCCGCCTCCACTCCGCCGTCCAACTGGTGGAGGGGCAGTATTCCGAGGGTGTGCTATTCACGGATGTCTACGGCCTCAATGGCAGGCCGACGGCTTGCACTCCAGGTCGCGGCTGACGCGGTGGCCAGGGCGACGAGGGCGCAGATCGCGACGGTCCCCCCTATCTGGGTCCATGGGATCACCGTCGGAGCCGCCGTCATGAGCCTGCTTAGCGAGGCATGCTGGGTCACCGCGGCCAGTACGGTCGCCACGGTGGCGAGGACTGTGCCGACGACCACCGCCACGGCGGACTCGGCCGCGGCGACCCTCATGATCTGTCCGCGCGCGGTGCCGGCGAGTGCGAGCAGGGCGAACTCGCGCCGCCGTCCGGCCATCGCCATGATCAGCGTGTTGGCGACCGCGATCAGGGCGTACGCCAGCGCGATCCCCAGGATCACCACCGCGGCGTTGTTCGTCTGCCGCGCGGCGTGCGAACGCTGGGCCTTGAGGTATGCGTCGTATGTCATGACGTGGGCTCCTGAGTCCGCCAGTGCCCGGTTCACCGCGGCCGTCTGCTGCGCGTCGAGTTTCCTGCTGGTGCCGACCGCGGAGTCGAGGTAGACCTGACTAGTCGTCAATGTGTCGGCCAGCGCGGAAGGGACGTAGGTGTCGTCCCCGTGCAGGCCGCGCGCGACGACGGCGGCGATGACGGTCGGGACCCGGCGGCCGGTCGGCAGCAGGGCGACAACGTGCTGCCCCACCGACAGGTCGTCGGATTCGGCCGCGTGCTCGTCGATGACCAGGAAGTTCTCGGGCAGCGAGGTGAGAGAGCCGGAGATCACGGGTGGCCGGATGGTGTCGCCCATCGCCTTCCTGGGCACCGCGTTCGTCGTCAGCGAGTCGATCTGCTCGCCGTGGGCCGTACCGATCCGGACGTTCATGGCGGCCACCGGGGTGACCCGGACGCCGGGCACGGCCCGGAGCCGGTCCAGGGTCCTCGCGTCGAGCCCGAGATCGCTGCCGGGCACCACGACGGCCGACGCGTGGATCTCCTGCCGCTGCCGAGCGATTACCGCGGCGTCGCCGGACTTCTGCATGGTCAGCAGCGTGCCTACCAGACCGACGGCCACCACGATCGGCGCCACGGTGGCGGCTGTGCGGCGCCGGGAGGCGAGGAGGTTCTCGCGCACCAGCAGCGGGCCGGCCTTCGCCGAGCGGCGCAGCGGACGGATCAGCAGCCTGGTGACCGGAGGCAGCAGGACCGGGGAGAGCAGGGTGACCGCACCGACGTAGAGAACCGGGACCGCCTCGTACTTGCGTACGGTGGCCGCCAGATACGGCGTGGTCCGGGCGATCTCGATGCCCGCGACGACCGCACCCGCCAGCATGCCGATCCCCAGCAGCCAGCGGATCGGCGTCATACCGCGGCGTTCCACGGCGCTCTCGCGCAGCACCTCGATGGGCCGGATCAGCGAGACGCGCAGCAGGGTCGCGGCCGAGCCGGCCAGCGCCGCGGCCACACCGATGACGAAGGAGATCAGCAAGGGCACGACGTTGAAGGGGATGGTGAACCATGACGGGGCCACATCGTGGTCCAGCATCCAAGAGCGCAGCGGTACGGTCCCGAGCGGCGCGAGTACGCATCCGGTGATCGCCGCGGCCAGGCCGATCAGCAGGGCCTCGCCGAGCACCATGCGCCGCACCTGCCGGGGCGCGGCGCCCACCAGCCGCAGCAGCGCCAGTTCGCGGCGGCGCTGCTCGGTGGCGAAGGCGAAGGTCGCGACGACGACGAACACGGCGACGCACACGGCGAGTCCGGTCGTGCTGCCCGCCATGGCCTGGGCGTTGGCCAGTGCCGCGGACCCGCCGGTGTCATCAGGGTCGATCCGCGTCAGGTCCTCGCCGGTGAGGACCACGGCCCGGCCGCCCACGAGCGAGGAGAGCCGGCCCGCGTCCTGGTCGGTGACGAGCGCGTTGACGCCCGGGGACAGCCGCTCCGCCTCCGCGTCGTTGAAGAAGACCGCGTTCTCGAACCAGAGCGCGCCGGTGACGCCCACCACCCGGTAGCGGCGCACGCCGTCGCGCGTCGCCACCTCGGTCTGATGTCCAATCAGTGCCTTGCTGCCACCGCCCACGGCGATCTCGCCCGTGCCGCTGGGCACCCGCCCGGCCACCAGGCGGTAGCCCGCATAACGGGCCGAGGACCAGGGGTGGCCTGTCGTGTCCGAGGGCCCGGAGGCGAGCCGCGCAGGGAAACTGCGGTCCGCCGTGACATGCCCGGCCGCGGCCACCTTAGCGACGAGGTCCGCCGGGAGAATCGCGGGCGCCTTCATCGGGTTCCCGTCGAAGCCCAACGGTGCAACCACGGCCGAGGCTTCCTTGAAACGCTGCGAGCCCGGGTGAGGCGTGCCGAAGGTCGCCGCCAGAGTCAGCGTCATCATGCCGATCATCGTCGTACCGAGGGCGAGGGCGACGAAGGCGCCCACGAAGCCCATCAGACGGTGGCGCAGGGTGACTGCGGCGATCTTCAGCACGGCTTCGTCCCGCTCTCGCCCGGCTCCAGCTGGGCCATCCGCAGGGCAACGGACTCGGCCGTCGGCTCGGCCAGCTCACCGGTCACCCGGCCGTCTGCGAGGAAGACCACGCGCTGCGCATACGAGGCGGCCACCGGGTCGTGCGTCACCATGACGACCGTCTGCCCGTGCTCGTCCACCACGCCGCGCAGCAACTCCAGGACATCGCGCGCGGTGCGTGAGTCCAGCGCGCCGGTCGGCTCGTCCGCAAAGATCACCTTGGGTCTGGTCACCAGGGCGCGGGCGATGGCGACCCGCTGCTGCTGGCCACCGGAGAGCTCGGCAGGCCGGTGTCCGCCACGCTCGGCAAGACCCACCTCGGCGAGTCCCCGGTCGATGGCCACCGCGTCAATCTCCCGCCCGGCCAGCCGCAGCGGCAGCTCCACGTTCTGCCGAGCGGTCAGCGCCGGAATCAGGTTGAAGGACTGGAAGATGAACCCCATCTGCTCACGCCGCAGCTCGGTCAGCGCGCGCTCGGAAAGCCTGTGCAGCGGCGCCCCGTCGAGCAGGACCTGGCCCGTGTCGACCCGGTCGAGACCTGCCGCGCATTGCAGCAGCGTCGACTTGCCCGAGCCCGAAGGACCCATGATCGCGGTGAACGTTCCAGTGAGGAAGGACAGGCTGACCCCGGCCAGGGCAGTGATGCGGTGATCGGGGCTGCCGTATGTCTTGTGCAGAGTGGTCAGGGTGACGACCTCGCGAACGCTCGCGGCACCGCCCCCGGATATGTCCGAGGCCAATGCCTGGCCGGGTGATCGCGATGCTTTGAAAGCCTTGTTCCGGAACACTCGCTCGCCTTCTCCGTGGGGCATTGCTCTTCCGCCACATGCACGTTAGGGCCGCATGCGGCACCCCCACCTCCGGACTGCCCCTGAGATCGACCCTGAGGAACCCCTGACTGCAGAAGGCAGCAAGCAGCCCACTATTTGGTGGCCATGCGGGCTGCGAAGTAGGTGCTCCAGTCACCTTTGGCATAGTCCGCTCTGGGCCGTGCTGGGATGCATTCGAAGAGGTCGGCGACCACGATGGGCGGAAGGCTGGTGACCGCTTCGATCATGGCGGTGTTGCGGGCGGAGAGGACGGGCAGCCCGCACTGGTTCAGGAGGTTGTGGGTGCCGACCACGTTCCGTGGCCTGCCCGGTGCCTTGCCCGGGAAGAGGTAGCTGGTGTCGTTGCCGAACTGCTGGCGCATCCGTGAGTCGGTCACGGGCTGGGCGATCTCTTCCTCGATAAGGAGGGCCAGCTTCGGCGGCAGGAGCACGGGGTGGCGGTCGAGGGTGAGGTAGGCGCCGGTCTGGTCACGGCGGAAACGGGCGGTGGTCAGTTGGACGATGCGGGAGACGGGGACGGCATAGAGCCTGACCAGGGCACCGATGATGCGTGCTTCCCGGGGAACAACGGCGAATGCCATCATGACGGTGGTGGGGGAGTTCCTGCGGTTCGGTGTTGCGCACGGCTGGATGCCGGCCGACACAGCCGGGCTGCTGTCCCAGCCGAAGTTGCTGCGCTTCACCCCGCCCGGCTTCGACACCGGCGAGGCGAGCCAGCGGCGCCAGGCGCAGGCGGCCGCGTTCCGTTTCCAGGTCACCGAGCCCGGCTATGAGGACCTCAGCGGTGAGCAGATCCGCCGCATGATCGCTCTCGCCCCCAGTGCCCAGGACTGATTCCTGGTCGGGCTGCTGGCGTGTACGGGGCTGCGGATCGGTGAGGTGCTGGGCCTGCACCGTGGCGACATGCACCTGCTGGCTTCCTCCCGTTGATTTAGTCGGGTCTTAGGGGCTCCACGTCTTCGGTGGGAGTCGGCGCCAGGGTTAGACCCTTCGTGACGTGGATGTACTCGACCGTGCTTCGCGGTTTTCGGTGAGAATGGGCGCCGTTTCAGCGGGATTGGGAGCTACTCAACAGGTGACCCTCCCAGCCAGGGCGGGGTGTTCGGTGATACCGCCGGTGAAGTGTCGATAGCTTGTGACTGCTGGCCCCTGGCTGCCTCCCTGACAAGACGCGGCCAGGAGCCCGCCCGGTCGGTCCAGTCCCCGGTTTGGGGTCAAAACGCGCGGAAGTCCTCAAAGGAAGGCTCGAACGAGGGGTCAGGCAGGCGATAAGCCTTGCACCGGGCCTCTTGGTTGCCCTGAGGTCCGACGCTGATGGTCTCGCCAGGGAAGGCGTCGGGGATCACCGTCCATCCCAGGTTCCGCTCGTAGTACTGCACTGCCGTGTGCACGGAGGGCCACCAGTCGTCGTCGATGACGATCAGGCCACCGGGTCGGACGATCTTGCGCAAGAAGTAGAGATCGACGAAGACTTCGTGGAACCGGTGACTGCCATCCACGAATGCCGCGTCGGCGACGAAGCCTTCGGTGAGGAGCTGGGGGAGCGCGATCGACGAAGGAGTGAGCATGAGCGTAGCGATCGAGTCCAGCCCCGCGGAGCACAGCAGATCCCAGCCGGCATTGGAGTACTCGCGTTCTTGAAACGGGTCGATGATGACGTGCCGGGGGAACGGACGGTTGACGGTTGTCAGTGCCTCACCGATGGCGAGCGCAGAGCTGGCGTAGGCGAGACCGACCTCGACAACCTTCTCGGCCCCCTCGGAGACCATCAGATCGCGCAGTTGGTCGCAGTGCTTCTCGGGCACCGTGACGGTCTCGAAGTCTCCCTCTTGGTCTCGCGTCCGCGGCGGCCCCTCCTGCGTGAGTCGGCGGCGCACCACGCGAACCCGCGTCGCACGTTCGTCCGTGTTCGTCATGCTGTCCACTCCTCCGCGGTAAGGCAGCACCTGACCCTCACCATAGAAGGGGGGACGAACCTGTGGGCTGTCACTTGACTCGTGGAATGGCGTCGATCTGGCGGCGAATTCTGGCGTCTCCTCACGAGGCGGGTGAGGACAGGGGAGCGCGTCATCAAACCCTGTCGCCAATCGCCATTTGCGGTCCAGGCTGAGGTAGCCGAATTCATCGAGACACAGGAGCTCGACCTTGCTGTAATGGTTGATCACGGAGGAGAGTCGGCGGCCGGCGTCGGCCTCGGCGAGCTGGTTGACCAACGCGCTGGTGGTGGTGTAGCGGACGGACATGCCGGGCTCGGCGATCGCGGTGCCGATCCCGATGAGCAGGAGGGACTTGCCTGTGCCGCTGTCGCCGATCAGCACCAGTGGACGGCCGTCGCGGACCCAGGCCGGGGACTTCAGGTCGGCGACGACCTCGGGGGTGACGTTCGGGTTCTTGTCGAAGTCGAAGTGCTCCAGGCGTTTTTGCCGCGGGAAGCGGGCCAGCCGCAATAGCCACTGCTGGCGGCGCAGGGCACGGTCGGCGAGTGCAGCGAGGCGAGTACGGAGTTCCGGCGATCATGGTTGTGACACTCCGTGATGATGGATGTGAGTGCCTTGCTTGAGTGCACCGCCTCACTCGACGGCTACCGTCGTCTTCCATGTGCCCGGGCGCATGCCTGTCGCCTTGTAGAAGAACACCGAGAAGTTGGATGCGTCGGGGAAGCCGAGCGTGGCGGCGCAGCGGGCTGCGGTGAGGCGGTCGTGCGCGAGGAGCCGTTTGGCTTCCAGGATGATCCGGTCGACGATGTATGCCTTCGCGGTGCGGCCTGTGGCCTGCTGCACCGCTCGTGAGAGGGTGCGGGGCGCGTATCCCAGAGCACGGGCGTAGTAGCTGGCGTCGTGGTGGTTACGGAAGTGCGTCTCGACGCTGGAGCGGAACAACCGGAACACCGGATGTGTGAACCGTGCTTCGGCGTGCGGGGGCCGCAGCCGGGCGATGAGCGCGGAAAGCAGGATTTCGGGTAGCTCCGTGGAGAAGTCCTCGGGTGCGGCGGATGCTTCGAGGAGGAGATGGTCGCGCGCGGTGTCGACGAACAGCCAGTCGGCGTCGGGGATGCTCCAGTGCGCGGCCAGGTCCGGGGAGGCGACAAGCTGCCGGGTGGCGTGGGTGACCGGCGCTGTCGGCACGAACAATACGAGGTGCCCCGCCACATCGCCGATGTCGTCCCACCGGTGCACCGCTCCGGGTGGAATCCACACCGCGGACCGCTCTGTGAGCGGGTGGTGGAGGAAGTCCACCGTGACCGAGCCGTGTCCGGCGTCGATGACGGCGAGGACGTGGAAGTCGGCGCGCTGGGTGCCGCCGTCGTTCAGCTCGCGAAGGCGGTCGAACGTCATGGTCTCGACCGCGGCGGCGCGGCGCCCTGCGGGCTGGTAGGTCATCTGCCGAATCACGGTCACGTGTCCAGTTTTCACCATCGGGCGACCAGTCACGCCGATGCCCCGTCCGGGTGCAGAAGTTTCAATGAACTCACAGGACAGTCGCTCAGAACACTGATTGGACGAAGAGCCACCATGAGCATGACGCAGCAGACGCTTCTGCCCGTTTACGACCACCGGCCGGGGACCGGACCGACCCTGGTGTTCCTGCACTACTGGGGTGGTTCCGCCCGTACCTGGGACCTCGTCGTCGACCGCCTCGCGGGCCGTGACGTGCTCACGGTCGACTTCCGCGGGTGGAGCCGGTCGAGCGCGCTGCCCGGCCCCTACACGCTCGGTCAGCTCGCCGACGACACGCTCGCCGTGCTCGCCGACGCGGGGGTCACCGACTACGTCCTGGTGGGGCATTCGATGGGGGGCAAGGTCGCACAGCTGATCGCGGCCACCCGGCCCGCCGGCCTGCGTGGCATCGTCCTCGTCGGCTCCGGCCCGGCGAAGCCCGCCGCACAGATCACCCCCGAGTACCAGGAAGCCCTGTCGCACGCTTACGACTCCGCCGATTCCGTAACCGGGGCACGGGACCACATCCTCACCGCCACCGAGCTGCCCGCATCGGTCAAGGCACAGATTGTGACCGATTCGCGGACCGTCACCGACGCCGCCCGCACTGAGTGGCCGCTGCGCGGCATCGCGCAGGACATCACCGAGCACACGCGCATGGTCAGCGTTCCCGCTCTCGTCGTCGCCGGAGAGAACGATCAGGTCGAACCCGTCGACGTGCTCCGCGGCAACCTGGTGCCCTACCTCTCCCAGGCCGACTTCGTGGTGGTCCCGCACACCGGTCACCTGATCCCGCTGGAAGCCCCAGCCGACCTTGTCGAGGCCATCACGGCCTTCGCACCAGCAGCCTGACCACGACGCCGGCGGGGAGCAGCGCCTGCGCCTGTTGGAGCCGGGTGAGCACGCCCTGGCGGACGTGGGCCCAGGCGCCCGCAGCGTCCTGTTTGCGGTCGTCGACCCTCAGGCCGTGCACGCGGGCGTCGAGGAGGACCTCGCCGCGCTCCTGGACAGGGATCGCGGCGACTCTCCGGTCGGACATCAAGACGATGCTGCTGTTGCTCATGCGTCCCCCCAGGTGTCGACGTATGCGGCCACGCCGGTGCGGCGGGCCTCCTCCACGGCGCGCAGACGAGCGAAATCGCGGGCCGGCATCAGTGCCTCCCACTCGGCAAGGGGCAGGACGCGGGCCTCGTCGTGCTCGCGCGGGTTGAGGGTGATGCCCCGCATCTGTTCAGGGGTGAGGCGACCGCCGTCGAAGATCAGCTGCAGCGTGCTGTACGGACGCTGTGCCCGGGGCTGTCCGAACACGGTGGCCAGCAGCCGGGGCGGACCCGCGGCGGTCAGGCCGGTCTCTTCCCGGCACTCGCGCAACACCGCGTCCCAGGGCCGCTCGCCCAGATCCATCGCGCCGCCGATCATGTGCCAGGGGTGGCCGGGGGAGTAGACGGAATGCAACTGCAGGGGCCGGTCGTCCTCGTCGGTGACGTAGAGGCACACGAACGCGGCAGCCCGGGGCAGGGCGTCGGCGTACTGCTGCGGCGGCACCCACGTCGAGTCCGGCTGCGCAGCGGGCACGGCACCGGCGGGCTGGCGGTGGCGGGTCATCCGCATCAGTGCCGGATTGCCGCTGAAGCCGAGCTCCCGGTACAGGGGCGCGGCCTCTGTGCTGGTGTGCAGCTCGAACAGTGTGACGTCCTCGACGTCGGCGAGGTGGTCGAGGAGTGTGGAGACGACGGCCCGGGCGTAGCCGCGGCGCCTGAACTCGGGTTGGGTGGCGACCAGTTGCACGCGGGCGGCTCGGCCTCGGGGGTAGCTCGGGGCCGGGAGCACGGGGTGGATCAGGCCGAGGGCGCAGGCGGCCATCGTGCCGTCCGGGGCATCGACGACGAAGGCCCGGGCGTCTCCCTCCGGCGTCAGCCGTGGCGCCAGGTCGTCCGTGCACTGCCGGACCCAGTCCTCGGTCAGCGGTGAGGACAGGACGTATTCGGAGCGCATCCGGGTGATGGCCTCGGCGTCAGCGGCGGTTGCCGCGCGGACCGGCGGCCGCCCGGCGGCGTCGCGCGGCTCGGCCGCGGCAGTGGGTGCCGTGTCGGCGTTCACGTCGCATCTCCTGTCGTTGAAAGGGCTGCACGGTGCTCGGCGCGCAGCCGGGCCAGCGTCCGCCTGCCGCGTTCGACCAGCTCGGGATCGCCGTGGGCGGCGCCGTACGCGATCCCGCTCACGGAATCGAGCGCTGCGTCGATGACGAGGCGGGCCTCCTCGGCGGCGGTCAGGGACCTGCCGTACCCGGCCAGAAACGCCTCGAACAGGTCGGGGCGGCCGGCCCAGGCGTCGGACAGGCGGACCAGATCCCGTACGGCTGGCCCCGGCTCACTTCTCTCGAGGTCGATCACCGCCACGAAGACATCAAGGTCGTCCGTCTCGTCCGCGGCGTCGGGGGTGTAGAGGATGTTGCGGAGCTGGAAATCTCCGTGGGTCTCCACCCAATCCAGCGGTTGCAGGTCCTCGGCCTGCCGGACGAGCTCGCGGATGAACTCCTCATCACCCGGGAGCAGATGCGACCGCGCCCCAGCCAGGTGCCGGTCAGACTTGGCCACGGCGGGGCCGCTGCCGGCGGGAGTGGGCCGTGGGGGAGAGGACTGGTGGATGCGGCGGGCCAGTGTGCCGATCCGTCGGAAGACCGCCCTCTCCCGCCCCGGTGCCAAAACGTTGCCGTGCAGCGGGCGGCCCGGTACCGCGGTGAGGACCACCGCCCGCAGGGTCTCGTAGGTGGCGACCAGCCGGGGTGCGGCCGCCCCCAGCTCCGGCGCCCACGTTCGTAGCCCTCGCACTTCCCGGCCGTGGAACCGCTCGTTCTGGTGGACCTTCACGTACCAGGTGCCGCCCTGGACGCCGTGGACCCGCCACACGCGGCTCTCCTCGCGCGCCCACGACGTATCCGTCCACTGCGCGATCCGGCCGACCGCCCGCTCCGCGAACTCCACGACCGCGGCGTCGGGACGGGCGGTAGACGCCTGGCGGGTCTCGTCCGGAACGAGGCGCAGTCGGTCGGCGCCGGGGTCGAAGGCGATGCTGTCGCTGGGCAGTTGGAAGTGCACGGCGAGGCGCACGCCGGCGATGTAGGCGTCCAATCCGGCACGGCAGTACGCCACCATCTGGGCGGGCAGGGCGGTAAGGGGTGCCCAGTCCATCGCGTCGCAGACGTCCGGCTCGGCGATGCCGGGTTCGCCCTTCCACTGCCGGACCTCGAAGAAGTGCCCGGTCCGGGAGGCGCCTCCGGGGCTGCGGTGGTGCACGGTCACGGCGGAACGCACGTCGGCCGGGTCGATGACGACACCGGTCTCCTCCCGTGCCTCGCGGATCAGGGCGGTGACCACGTCCTCGTGCGGTCCGTCCAGATGCCCCGACGGCAGGTGCCATAGGCCGGCGGCGTACACCTGCCCGGCCCGCCGGGACAGCAGGACCTGGGGCCCGTCGGCTGTCTCCCGGCGCAGGATCACGTGGACGTCCACCGGCTCGGTGTGCCGCTGCCCGCCGCTCACCGCGCTCCCTCCGGACGACTGGCGAGCAGAACCCTGAACGTCGCTTCCTCGACCAGGGGCCCGTCCACCGCGTGGGCGTGGAGAAGTCCGAGGGTCTCGTCCTCGAACGCCTGGTGCCGCTCTGCGAAGAGCTCAGGAGCGGCGAAGGACGTGGTGCGCAGGTAGCCGAGTACCTCCTGCGGCGCCCAGGTGCGGGTCACGGGGAAGAGATGTTCGGTGACGTCGTTGAACGCTGAGGCGGCGAGGTCCTCCTCGTACGAGCGGCGGGGCTCGGCGTAGGAACTGCGGGCGCCCGCCCGGCGCTCTTGGCCCAGGTAGCGCTGGATCAATTGGCGCGGCGCACGGGTCCAGGCGGCGTCGTGGGTCCACAGGCTCCCGTCGCCCATGATCGCCGCTGCGGCACCTGGTGCGGCGACCCGGTCGGCCATCTCCCGGACCGCTGGACCGTTGATCCAATGGTAGGACCGGCAGCAGGTGATCAGGTCTGGGCCGGAGTCCGGTTCGCCGGGCAGCGTCGCGAGCGGCTCGTAGGCGTCGGCCGCCGCGTTGACCAGGGTGAGGGTGCAGTGGCCGAGCACGGGGGTGATGGCTTGCCTGGCCTGATGCAGCATCTGCGGGCTGACGTCGACGGCTTCGATGTGCGTCAGGTCAGCGCCGGCGGACAGGAGCGCGAAGGGCACCTGCCCGGTTCCGGTGCCCAGGTCGAGCAGCACCGGGGACGGACGGCCCCGCAGCGTGTCGGCGAGCAGGCGCACCACCGCGTCCGACAGGCCGGGGCTGTGGCGGGCGTAGGTCAACGCCGCGCCCTCGAACAGTGCCTCCTGCTCCGGTGAAAGGCCCGGAAGGGGCCCGTCGGGGTAGGTCACGAGGTGGCTCCCTCATCGAGCGGGCTGGCGACGGGTAGTTGCCAGGACAGTCGCCCGCACTCGGACATGGCGCGCTGCCGACCGTCCGCGTCGAAGTAGAGGCGGTAGCGGTCGGGGGAGCGTGCGGCCCGCCACCGGTCGGCGAGGTCCTGGATCTCTTTCCAGACGTCCCGTGGCCCTTGGACGGTGACGCTCCAGCGCCGGTGGCCCACCGGCTCCGCTCGCATCCAGGATCCGCAGCCGGGTGCGCCGATCGCGAGGTGCTCAGAGCCGAAGTCCCGCACCAGACCACCGCCGAGGAGGTGGTCGGCCGCCAGCCAGAAGCCGCGATCGCTGTCTGCGGGCGGCGCCAGCATGCTCCGCTGGGTCCACGTGCCCGGCTCGGTGGCCATGCGCTCCCGGAACTCCTCCCTGAGCCAGATCCGCGCCATGCCGTACCCGGCACGGTGGGCGAATTCCACGGCCCGCAGCTCCGCCGTGAGCCGCCCGTCGGCGGTGCGCTCGATGACGGCGAGGCCGGGCCACGACGGGGATGCGCTGGTCACGTGCGCCAGCAGTTTGCCCTCGGGCGCGAGTTGCTCGACCAGGGCCGTCGGCACGCGCTCCACCGTGTACGACACGAAGATCCGGTCGAACTCCCGGCCCGGGACGCCCTGTTCGCCCGAACCGCACACCACCTGCGGCCGGAAGCCGAGATCGGCCAGGCGGGCAGCGGCCGCGGCGGTGAGGTGCCGGTCCCGATCGAGGGTGACCACCCCCTGGTCGCCGCAGACCTGGCAGGCCACCGCGGCGGTCACCCCCGCGCCCGTCCCGATGTCCAGCACCCGCAGACCCGGGCGCAGATCCAGCTCCTCCAGCAGCTCGACGGTCAAACCCATCACCGTCGACATCGACGTGATCGACGCCCCCGACCGCGTCCCGCGTGCCCGGCCCAGCAGCGGCTCTCCATCGTGCTGGACGAGCACACTGGCCCCTCCGTACAGCAGCCCGAGCAGCTCGGGGCGGTCCAGCGGCGCCGACCAGTCCAGCAGATCCCACTGCGGCAACTCCTCTCCCGGCCCGCCGCGCCGTACGTACGCCTGAGGCATCAGCACTTCGCGGGGCAGCGCGAGGAGGGCGTCGCGGACCGGGCCCGGCCACAGAGACCCTTCCTCCTCTAGCCGAGCGACCATCGCCGCCCGAGCGGCTGCCGGATCCGCTTCCGCATCCGTCGGTGTGGCCCCGCCGGCCGGGCCGCCGCCGGGACAGGTGTCCAGAGTGCTCATCGCTCGCCCCAGCCCTGTTCGGAGTACAGGCGCCCTCGAAGGATTCCGTCGATCGCCTGCCGGGTGTACGGCACGACCGCTTCCGGCAGGTCCTGCGGCTTCCACCACCGCCACTCCACGCACCGGTCGGGCTCCAGGACCTCCGGGTTGCCAGTCCAGGAGCGAGGCTGGAAGACGAGCGCGATCCTCGGCCGGGCGTCGGGGGAGTCGACGTGGTGCACCGCGTGGACGAGATCGACGTCCTCGGGCTCGATGGTGAGGCCCGCTTCCTCCTTTGCTTCCCGAACCAGGCAGTCGATCGCCGTTTCCCGCTCGCAGTGGCCGGCCAGGAAGTGCCAGGTATCCGGCGCATACGTGGAGTCCGGGTGGCGCAGGCCGAGGAGGATGCGACCCTGGTCGTCCTGGAGATGGAGGTGCACACCGACGATGTGCAGCTCGGTCCCCGGCGGAGCCTCGTCGGCCAGCGGGCCGGTGCTGTCCGGCAGTTCCTTCGCCGCGGGGTGCTCGGCCGCGTGGCGCCGGATCAGCTCCCCGAGCCCGGGACTCAGGCGCAGCCGGTCGAGCATGTCCACGGTGCACCACGTCAGAAGGACACCTTCGCGGAGATCCGCCGCCTCGGCATCACCGGTCCAGTGCCCGGCGTAGACGCTGATGGGCACGGCTAGGCCGTCGACGCTCGTCGCCTCCTGGACGGCGAACGGCATCAGGCCCGTGGGTTCCAGGCCCGGCGTCTCCTCTGCCAGCTCGCGCCGCAGTGTCGCCTCGAGGCTGGCATCGTCCCGCGACCGTTTGCCTCCCACGAGGGCCAGGACCCAGGGCTCCCACATGCCTTCGCGGTCATCTCGTAGATGAAGGAGGTACCGGCCAGCTCCGTCGTGGATCAGGGCGCTGGCGCTGACGGGCTCCGGGCGCCCATCCAGGCCGTGCGGCTCGGCAGCGAGGAGCTTGGCCCGCAGTGTGGGCGAGCGCACGTCGGCGTACGGGAGCCACTGGGCCCCGGCGACTTCCTCGTCCTGCAGAGCGAGCGCGGGCGGTTGCTCGGAGGTGAGGTAGAACGCGAAACGGACATCGAAGTGCTGGTGAGCGGCCTCGCCCTTGGCCGCATTGGCGTCGATGTCATGGACGTCCACGTCGATCGGCTCGTCGAGGAACTGTGGAGTCAGGCACAGGTCGCCGGGACGCAGCCCGGCCTCTTCGCACACCTCCCGCACGGCCGCGGCCAGGAGCGTACGGTCACCCGCCTCGACGTGGCCGCCTGGAGCGAGAAGCAGCCCCGTCACCCGATGTCCGATGTGGAGCACCCGACGGTCGCGGTCGATGACCACCGCGCTGCAGGTGACGTGACCGGGCAGCGTGGCCCGGCTCGACGGCTCGCCGGTGCCTTCCAGGACAGCCAGCAACCCCTCCAGAGCGTCCCGTTCCTCGGCATGCCGACTGAGATAGGCCTCGACGGTCGCGCGGATATGAGAGCGGGTGGGCGGCACGTGATCACCTCGGACGTTGAAGGGCAGGGAGTAGGTGCTGAGCAGGAGGGGCACGCCCGACGGCGGGGCCGCCGATGACGGCTTCGGACCGGGGGCCGTGTCCGGGTTTGTGTTCACGGGCCGCCTTCCGAAGAGCGGTCGTTCCGCACATTCACGGCGACTGCGGGATTCGGGACGATCGGCCCCGACGGCGTCGGAGGTGTGACGGCTTCGGCTGAAGGAGAAGCCACGGCGGGTGAGCCGGGCATGTCCAGCAGACCGCGCAGCGGGGAGCGGTAGAGAACCACCAGGGGGACGATGAGGAGGCAGGTACCGGCAACCAGGGTGGGGCGCACGCCGATCCACGTGCCGAGCCCGCCGGCGAGGAGCGCGGCCACCGGCCGCCCACCGGAGGTGAGCCAGGTACTCACGGCCTGCATCCGGGCCTGCATGCCGTCGGCGGTGACGATCTGGCGAATGGTGCGCTGGGTCGTCCCCGCGGCCCCGGCACAGGCCAGCTGAAGGAACAGGGCGGCAGCGATGGCGAACTGCCAGACCACGCCCGGGGAGGCGAGGAGCAGAGGGATCTGGGTGAGCGGGGTGATCGCGAGCGCGCTGAGCATCATCGGCCCGGGCCCGTAGCGCGCCGCGAGTGACGGGGCGGCCAGCGCACCGGCCGCCGCGCCCAGCGCCCCGAGTCCCAGGACCACGCCGAAGGCGGTCGCGCTCATCGCGAGGGACCTGAGCAGGTACAGCGCCCACAGGGTATTGAGGAGCGCCAGGGCGGCCGACGTCGTGGCGTTGACAAGGGTCAGGGTGTGCAACCGGTGGTCTTGGTGCACGTAGCGCAGGCCCTGGCCGATCTCGGCGTGCAGTCGGCGGTCCTTCGCCGGGGGCCGAGGCCTCTCGGGGGCGTGGATACGGGCGGTGCACCAGGCGCTGAAGAGGTAGGAGAGGACATCCCCGAGGAGCGCCCGGGCTGGCCCGAGGAGCGCGGTCAGGGCGGCGCCGAGGTTGCTGCCCGCGGTGGCCGCGACGGCGAAGAGCCCGCCGATGCGGCTGTTGCTCCGCTGGAGCAGGGCTCGGTCGACCAGGCTGGGCAGGAGGCTGATCGCGGCGGCATCGTGCAGCACGCCCGCCGCGCCCTGCACGGCCGCGACCACCATCAGCTGGGTCAGGGACAGCCGGTCCAGGGCGGCCGCCACCGGCACGCTGGCCAGCGCGGCGGCGCTGACCAGATCACCGGTGATCATCTGCTTCCGTTTGGAGTGGCGGTCGGCAAGGGCCCCGGCGTGCAAGGCCAGGAGTGCGGGTGGTAGTTGGCTCAGGAATGTGAGCCAGGCAACCTCCCCCGTGGTGGCATCCAGCTTGAGCACCGCTAGCACGGGGATCACCATGGTGCTGACCGAGCTGCCGGCCACGCTGGCAGCCTGACCGGTCAGGTATCCCCGAAAGTTGTCGTGGCGCCACAGCGACAGGTGGGCGCCGGCCGGTGGGAGTGCGGGTTGAGGCTGAGGGCCGTCGGGCATCATGCCGCCTCCCCGGCTTCGGCGCGGTAGCCGGCGGCCTGGAGGGTGAACATGGCGGCGTACTCGCGGCCGAGGTCCATCAGTTCCTGGTGTGTTCCGGTCTCGGTGATGCGGCCGCCGTCGAAGACGAAGATGTGGTCGCACTCGACCACGCTCGCCAAGCGGTGGGAGATGAGCACGGTGATCCGGTCCGGGCGGGCAGTGTCACGCAACACCGTCCGGTATACGGCGTGTTCGGCGCGGGGGTCCATGCTGGCGGTCGGTTCGTCCAGCAGCAGTACCGGCGCGTTCTTGTACAGGCCGCGGGCGACGGCGATCTTCGCCCACTGGCCGGCCGACAGCTCCTGGCCCCTGCGGAACCGTTTGGACAGCAGCGCTTCCCACTCGCCTGGCAGGCCGGCGACGACCTGCTCGGCGCCGGAGGCCCGCGCGGCGTCCAGGGCCCGGTGCGGTTCGGCCTCGGTGAGGGTGCCCCGGGAGATCGTGAGGTTGGCCAGCGCGCTGAAGGGGAAGCGGACCGGATCCTGCAGCACGCAGCCCACCCGGGACTGCAGGGACTCGGCGTCCATCTCCCGTACGTCCACGCCGTCCCAGCGGACCGCGCCCCCGTCCTGGGGGTCGTACAGTCCGGCGAGCAGCCGTGCGCAGGTGGACTTTCCGGAGCCGTTGACGCCGACGAACGCGACCGTCTGACCCGCGTGGAGGGTCAGGGAGATGCGGTCGAGTGCCGGGCTGTCCTTGCCCGGGTAGGTGAAGGACACGTTGTCCAGCGTGATGGTCCTGACCGCCTGCGGAGCAGGCAGCCCTCTGCGGCGGGGCTGCAGTGCGCGGCAGCGTTCCTGGAAGGCGAGGAGGTCGTCCACCCACATGGCGTGCTCGTAGACCAGGTGGGAGACGTCGACGAGCCGGGTCAGCGAAGTCTGGGCGGCCTGGATGGCGAGGACCGCGCCCGCGCCGGCGGCCAGCGGCAGCCAGCCCGCGATCAGCATGGCGCCGAGCGCCGTGTAGGTGATACCGGTGCCGATCCCTGAGACGGCCCGCCCCGCCAGTGTCAGCCCCGCTGAACTCACGCCGAGACGGGTGTCCTCCTCGGCGATCCGCTTCGTCAGACGGCGGTGCTCCTCCAGCAACGCCCCCTGGGCGGTGTCGGAGCGCAGTTCGGCGGCAGCGTCCCGCTCCAGCAGCAGCCAGGAGAAGACCCGCACCCTGCGCTGCAGCGCGTTCCACCGCTTGAAGGAGTGGAAGCGGGCCCGAGCGGTGCGCACGGCGGCCGCGCCGACGGGCACCACGGACAGCAGGAGCAGCGGCAGCAAGGCCGGGTGCAGGACGCCCGGAACGCCGGCCGTACCCACCAGTCCGAGCAGGGCAGCGGCTAGGGAGATCACCTGGCCGACGATTTGCCTGGCGTAGAACAAGCCGCGGTCGTTCGCCCGATACGCCTCGTCGTGCCAGTCGGCGTCGTCGACGACTTCCAGGCGTACGTGGGCGGTCAGGTCGAGGAACTCGCACTCCAGGACGGTTCGGATCTTCGGTGTCACCCGGGCCTGTGCGACGGCGACGCCAGCATCGAGGAGCGCCCGGGCGGAGAGGAACCCGACCACGTACAGCAGTTGGGGAACAGCCGCACGCACCCTGTCCGGCGTGGGGCCCTGGGCGAACAGTTCCCGCAGCACCGACACCGAAGCCATAAGCCCGAAGGCCGCCATCGCGGCCGAGGCCAGCTGCAGGACCACGACCGCGACGGTCGCGCTCCGGCCGGCGTGCCAGGCCAGCCGGCCGATCTGGCGCACGATCCGCGGCAGCCGGGCGAGGATCTGTCCCACCGTGGCCTTGGACGAGGCGCCGTCATACACGGACCAGTACGCCTCCGCCAGGCCGTCCGTGATGTCACCGTCCTCAGGTCCTGCGGGCACGGCGGCGGGCGGCAGCGGTAGTTCTGCCCGGCGGGGGGCCGGCACTTCCCCCTGGGGGGTGCTGTCCGCATCGCTGCCGGCGCTCATGCCCCCCTCCGCGTATCCGGTCGTGCTGCGCCCTCGGCGGCGTCAACCCGGTGCCGCGATTGAGCGGAGCAGAGGGCGGCCAGGTGGGGACGTTCGAATACGGTGGCAGGACTGGCGGGGGCGGGCACGGGATTCACGGGGTCCTCCAGATGGACACACGAGGGGCACTGGTGCTCTATCAACGGCCCCCGGATGGACCTGTAACGGGCTGATCCGGGGCAGATCGTGGACAGATGTTCCATTTGGTGTCTCGGGTCAAGCAGGCCTTGCATCGGGGCGTGCCGGTGTCGCTCGAACAGCTCGGATCACCCTTCGGGGTACTGGTGTGGGGCTGGCTGTTCGCGCCGGACGTTCGGGCAGGGTGCTGTCCCGGCCGCCGGGTGACCGTCGCCAATCAGCTGGAGGAACCGTTGGCGGCTTCGGCTGCGCGGCAGGCCCGGCACGCCAGCTGAGCGTTGTTCCCGTAGCGTTGCGTCGGCCCCTGGCAGCGTGCGCAGTAGCCGACCTGGTTCGGCGAGCAGCCCAGCATGAGGGCGGCCGTCGCGCGGTCCGTGGAGGGGCCGATGCGTCGGGGCACCTCGTGCATGTACCCGAATGTACGTCCGACCAGGCCGACGGGTACCACGTCGTCACCCGAGATGCTCACGCCAGATCCATGCCCAGTTCCGTGTCCGGCTGGCAGAACTGGCACGGCTCGATGGTCGGGTCC
This sequence comes from Streptomyces sp. NPDC001135, assembly GCF_053598395.1. NCBI lineage: Bacteria > Bacillati > Actinomycetota > Actinomycetes > Kitasatosporales > Streptomycetaceae > Streptomyces > Streptomyces sp. NPDC001135. The sequence goes on from NZ_JBSFKD010000037.1 coordinate 43,864, forward strand.
GTGAGCGCTGCCCGTGCCTCGTCTGCCCTGATCCGGTGCGGCGTGCCCTCGATCATGTGGCAGTCGGCCAGGTGGATGAAGGCGGGCTCGGACCCGTGCGGGGTGCGCTTCTGCCGGACGACATAGCCCGTCTTCACGGGTGGGGGAACGAAGCCGGGCAGTGGGCCCGCGCCCTTCACCTTCCGCATCGGCCGCTGCTGCTGTGGCGGCCGTTCGGCATGTCCCAGTGCAGTGAGGACGGCCTGTCGCTGGAGTCGGAGGTATATGCCGACCGTCTCGTTCTCGGCGAGCTGCTTGTCGAGGTGCGCCAGGATCGCCCGCAGTCGGGTCGGGTCAGAGGGTAGGTCGGACATGGCGCGCCCCATGCAGCGCCGCCCAGCCCGCTGACCGCCGGCCCTGCCAGTACGGATGGAACAGCACCTCCGACGACAAGTGGATGAGCTGCTGCCGGAGCGCGGTACGCGGTCGTACGGCGAGCTGCCGGTAGGTGGCGTGCCACTCCTCTTGGGCTTGCGCGAGGTCGTCGGGAATCGAGCTCATAGCCAGATTCAATCATGTGTTCGATTTTTCGGGCCAGTGGAGGAACCCGGTCGGCGTGCCGCAGTGTACTGAACGGACTGGCAGGTGGAGGGGCTGCCTCGGTGCTGTCACTGTCGCTGGATGTCGTGACGGCCGGGTACACTTGGCCGCGGCTGTTCGTACTGGTCGCGGGCTCGTGTGGGGAGCCCTGGTGGCCACAGCCGCGCATAGCCAGATCGATGGGCCGTGGCCAGCCTTCATCTTCGGCATCGGTGCCCCCGCCACGACACGCGGCATCCTCTCTGGCGTGGAGGTGGGACCGCGACCCAGACTCAGCGCAGGGCCGTCGGCCGGCCTCAGCTCCGGCACAGGCGCCCGTACCGCAGAGTGGGGGGGGCCATGAAGACGCACCCTGACACCGCCCTCGGCCGCCTTGCCCTGGCTGCGCGCCCTCCCCAGCCCTGGTTGCGCGTCCGGACCTCCAGCAATTGGTGGACCGGGGTCCTCCTGGCCAGCGGTGCTCGACGCCCACCCCTGATCGGCGCGTACCTGCCCGGCGCGACCTGACCAACACATGCCTGCGCGGCATGGACCTAACCCTCGCGGACCTGCGCAAGGCCTCCCTGGGTCGCGCGGACCTGCGCGAAACTCGGCCTCGTGAGCCTGCGCGACGCGGACCTCCGCAGCGCGCGCCTGGACCACGCGGACCTGACCCGCGCGAACCGCACCGGCGCGTCCTTGGGCAACGCGAACCTGGGCGACGCGAACCTCACCGGCGCGGACCTGACCCGCGCGGACCTGACCGCCGCGGACGTGACCCGCGCGAACCTGGCCTACGCGCACCTGTTGCTGGCGATGTACGGGGTGACGGTGGCCAGGTCCACCGGGTCGACCTCCCAGCCCTCGTCGATGAGGTCGTTGGCCACCTTCGTGATGTCCACGGCGGTATGAAAAATGAGGCAGTTCGCCAGCAGTTCGTTGAACTTGATGGTCTTCTCCTGGTGGTCCGGGGCGTTGTCCTGGAGCACGTCGGAGGCGAACATCAGCCAGTTGCTGAACTTGTGGAACGCCTCGACCGCCCGTTGGGTAGTCAAGCGCGGACTGCTGGGAACGCGGCGGGCTGCGTTCCCGGTTGTCCGTGGCTGACCGCCTCGACTCGTGCGGCAGGGGTGTGAGGCGGGCAGATGCCGCTGTGGCCGGGCTGCTCTGTCCCAAGAGAGGGTCTCTATCTGTTGGTAGAGGCGGGTCCTCCGTGAGGTGCAGGGGATCCCCCTTCGGAGCCGCCGATAATCGACGTCATGTTGTCCAGCGCACCACCAGCCATCGAGAAACGCCTGGTCCGCAGCCCCTTCGCGGGGCCCGGCGAACGGGGGTGGCAGCTGTGGCGGGCGGGGGCTGAGACGGTCCTGGCCGCCGTAGTGGTGCTGCTCACCTATCTGGGTGAGTCGTGGATCGAGACCAGACTGGCGGGGCGGGTCCCGGCCCTGGCGGTCGTCGGAATCGCGTTGGTGCTGGTGCGGCGCCGTTTTCCGGTGGTCGGTGTGGTCGGGCTTGCGGCGCTGATGGGGATGGCGCCTGCGGCGGCGTTGCTGACCGCGGTGGCGGCCTACACCGCGGCCCGGCAGTGCGAGCCGCCGCGGCGGGTGGGGCTGCTGCTCGGGGCGGCCGGTGTGGCGATGGTGACGTGTGCGGTGTCCGCCTCACTGGTGGAGGCGGGCAGCTGGGTTTTCGGTCTGGCGCTGGGTGCGGTGCTCGCAGTGACCACGGTCGTGATGCCCGGGCTGGTGGGCACTGCTGCTGGGCAGCAGGACCGGCTGTTGCGGGCGTTGCGGGAGCGTACGGCCGCCGCGGAGGAGGCGCGGCGGCTGGCGGACAGCGAGGCGCGGGTGCGCGAGCGGTCGCGGATCGCCGCGGAGATGCACGATCTGGTCGGGCACCGGCTGAGTGTGGTCTCGCTGTACTCGGACGGGCTGGAGCTGGCGCTGCGCAAGGAGGCGCCCGGGCTGCGGGACGAGGCGACTGTGGTGGGCCGTGCCGCCCGCGAGGCGATGCGGGAGTTGCGTGAGGTGCTGGGGGTCCTGGGCCCGGTGGGGCAGGACACCGGCGCTGAGGCGCTGACGGACGCGACGGGTACGCGCGCGGACATCGAGGCGCTGGTCGAGGAGTCGCGCGGCGGTGGCATCCCTGTCGAGCTGTGCTGGGAGGGACCGGATCTCGACGCGCGGCCGGTCCGCGTGCGGCGGGCGGTGCACCGGGTGGTGCGCGAGTCGCTGACCAATGTCCACCGGTACGCGGTCGGAGCCCACGTGACCGTGTCCGTCCGCCACGCCGACGAGCGGGTGGAGGTGCGGGTGCGCAACGGCGTGCCGCCAGTTCCGCCGGCCGCCGTGACCGGCCTCGGCACCGGGCGGGGGCTGCCCGGGCTGCGGGAGCGGGTGGCCTTGCTCGGCGGTGAACTGGAGGCGGGGCGGACGCCTGGTGGCGGCTTCGCCGTGACCGCCGACATCCCTGCCGAGCGCGGGCCCGGTGCGGAGCCGCCGACGGCCGAGCCGTATGAGGAGGAGCCGGGCGACGCCGTCGAGGAGCCCGGCCGAGGGCTGACCGCCCTCCAGCGACGCCTCGGCGGTGCCGTCATCGGGCTGGTCGGCCTGGCGGGGGTGGGTGTGATGATGCTGTACGGACTTGTTCTGGTGCACAATGCACAGCTCGGTGCCCACCCTCGGAGCAACGAACAGCCACGGGTGGGGATGTCGCGGGAGCGGGTGGAGCGGGCCGTGTCCTTTGACTCCGACACAGTGCGCGCGGCCGCCGCCGGGCGTGAGCCGGCGCGGCCGGTGTCCGCCACGGACTGCCTGTATCCGTATGTGGACAAGCGGTCCAAGGGCGGGCGGCTGGAAATCGTCCGCTACTGCTTCCGGGCCGACACCCTGATCGCGATCGACCGATTCACCGTTCCGATGGTCACGGAGAAGGTGACCGAACCGCCGCAGGGGAGAAGGACACATGACTGACCAGGCCAACTCGGCGGGCTCCGCGGCGGGTTCCACGATCCGGGTGCTGCTCGCCGACGACGAGGAGATGATCCGGCACGCCATCCGGCTGATCCTCCGGCACGTCGACGACATCGACGTGGTGGGCGAGGCGGTCAACGGCGCCGAGGCCGTCCGGCTGACGGCTGAGCACCGGCCGGATGTGGTACTCCTCGACATCCGCATGCCCGTCCTCGACGGGCTCGCGGCCATCGAACCGCTGGTCGCCCTCGATCCCAGGCCACAGGTGGTCATGCTCACCACCTTCGGCGACGACGAGAACGTCACCCGGGCCCTGCGGGCGGGTGCCACCGGCTTCCTGCTGAAGGACGAGGGTTCGCAGGAGTTGATCCGCGCGGTGAGAGCGGCGGCCGCGGGGGATGCGGTGCTCTCGCCCCGTGTCACCGGGGCCGTCATCCAGCGGATGCTGAGCGGCGGCGGGGTCGCTGCTCCGGAGAGCCGGGTGGCAGGGCTGACCGGCCGGGAGCGGGAGGTACTGGTCATGCTGGGGGACGGGCTCTCGAACCCGGAGATCGGCAGGCGGCTCGGCATCGGTGTGGGGACGGTCAAGACCCACGTCCGGTCGATCCTGGAGAAGACGGGATGCGGCGGCCGGGTGCAGGCGGGGCTGCTGGCGCACCAGGCCGGGCTCATGGGCTGAAGCACCTGGCAGGGGCCGCCTGCCCTGCCGTGGGGTGGAGCAGGCGGCTCTGTCTGTCGGTAGAGGGGCCGTGGTCCGTCAGGGCGAGGCAGCAGCGGTGGTTCTGCCCTGTTGGCAGGGGCGTATTCGCGACCTGAGGGCGACGGATTCGACGGTGTGCCGCGGCCACGATGGTCTGGAGTTTCGCACCCCTTCCAGGAGCACTAATGCCGCAGCATGCCACGGCCGCACCCGGCCTCCGCGCCCCCTCCGTCGCCGCCCGCGCGATGGGCCTGACCAAGGTCTACGGCGAGGACGAGACCCGCGTCGTCGCCCTCGACTCGGTGACGGTGGAGTTCGGGCGCGGCCGGTTCACCGCGATCATGGGCCCGTCCGGCTCGGGCAAGTCGACGTTGATGCACTGCATGGCGGGGCTGGACACCATCTCCGCCGGATCGGCCCGAATCGGTGACACCGAGCTGTCCGGGCTGAAGGACCGCCAACTGACCAGGCTGCGGCGGGAGAAGATCGGCTTCGTCTTCCAGTCGTTCAACCTGCTGCCCACGCTGGATGCCCTGGAGAACATCACGCTGCCCTTGGACATCGCCGGCCACAAGCCCGACCGGGAGTGGTTGGAGCTGATCGTGGGGACGGTCGGCCTGGCCGGCCGGTTGCGGCACCGTCCGTCGCAGCTGTCCGGTGGCCAGCAGCAGCGCGTCGCCGTAGCCCGGGCACTGGCCGGGCGCCCGGAAATCATCTTCGCGGACGAGCCGACCGGCAACCTCGACTCCCGTTCCGGCGCGGAGGTCCTGGGCTTTCTGCGGGACTCTGTACGGGAGTTGGGACAGACGGTGGTAATGGTCACCCACGACCCGGTTGCCGCTTCCTACGCGGACCGGGTGGTCTTCCTCGCCGACGGACGCGTCACCGACGAGCTGTCCGCGCCCACCCCCGAGACCGTGCTGGACCGGATGCGGCTCTTCGACGCCAAGGCGCGGCCGAGCTGAAGCCGCCCGTGGCCGCTCACCGCCCCGTACCAGGGATCTCCCTCGCCTTCCGCATCCGCGCTCTGCCACCTCGCACCCAGGACTGAACCGACCACCATGCTGCGTACCGCCCTGCGCAACGTCCTTGCGCACAAAGCCCGATTGATCATGACCGCGCTCGCGGTCCTGCTCGGCGTCGCCTTCGTCTCCGGCACCCTTGTCTTCGCCGACACCACGGCGAACGCCTTCCGCAACGCCTCGGCCCAGAGCCTCAAGGGTGTGGCCGTTTCCGTGCGGGCAGAGGACGCCACCGCCACCGACACGGCAGCCGGTCCGGAGGGCACGTCAGCCACCGTCCTCGATGCCGCGCTGGCGCGGAAGATCCGCGCGCTGCCCGGCGTCGCCTCGGTGCGCCCCACTGTCCACGGCTGGGCAACCCTGGCCGGCAAGGACGGCCGCCCGGTCAACGCCGACACCAACGGGCAGAATCTCGCCACCAACTACCAGCCTGGCAAAGACGGCAGGGACAGCCACTACCCGATCAAGGAAGGCCGCGGCCCCGCCGCCGCAGGTGAGCTGGCCCTCGATGCCGGCAGCGCAGCGAAGGCCGGCTACCGGATCGGTGACATGGTCCGCTTCGCCACCGACGGACCCGCCCTGACCAAGAAACTGGTCGGCATCGTCACCACCGACGACCCCCAGGTCACCGCTGGGGGTACCCCCTCTGGGGGAGGCACCCTGACGCTCTTCGACACCGGGACCGCGCAGAAGCTGTTCCACCACTCCGGCCAGTTCGACGAGATCGCGGTCGCCGCCCGCCCGGGGACCGACGAGTACGCGCTGGCCGACCAGGTCCAGGCGCTGCTCCCGAAGGAGGGTGCCCGGGCCACCAGCGGCGCCGAGCTGGCCGCCGAGCAGTCCACACAGATCGCCAGGAACACCGGATACCTGACCAAGACGCTGCTGGTCTTCGCAGGCATCGCGCTGTTCGTCGGCGTGTTCCTCATCGCCAACACCTTCACCATGCTGATCACCCAGCGCAGTCGGGAGATCGCGCTTCTGCGGGCCGTGGGCGCCTCGCACCGCCAGGTCGTCCGCTCCGTCCTCATCGAGGCGGGTCTGCTCGGCCTCGGAGCCTCCGTCGGCGGATTCGCGCTCGGCCTCGGCATCGCCACCGCCATGCGCCCACTGCTCAACTCGACGGGCGCCGGGCTGCCCGACGGACCGCTGGTCATCACGCCCGCGGCCCCATTGGCCTCGCTCGCGGTGGGCGTCGTCATTACCGTTCTGGCGGCCTGGCTGCCGTCCCGCAGAGCCGCGAAGATCGCCCCCGTGGCGGCGCTCAGCAGCGTCGACCAGGCCCCGCCCGCCCGCGCCCTGAAGGTCCACAACGTGCTCGGCACCCTGCTCACCGGGGCCGGGGTGCTGGTGATGCTGTACGTCTCCATGCTCAAGGGCACCAACGAGTCGAACCTGATGGCCGCGATGCTCGGCGGTGTACTGACCCTCGGTGGCGTGATCGTGCTGGCCCCGCTGCTCTCCCGACCACTGATCGCGCTGGCGGGCAAGGTCACCACCCGCTTCTTCGGCGTCAGCGGCAAGCTGGCCAAGGAGAACGCGCTACGCAACCCGCGTCGCACCGCTGCCACCGCATCCGCCCTGATGATCGGGCTCGCCCTGATCACCGGTCTGACCGTCGGCGCCCACTCCGCCCAGGACGCCATGGCCAAGGAGGCCACCCAGGGCCTGACCGCCGACTACAAGGTCAACTACAACACCGGCCGCGGGCTCGACGCGGACGCCGCCGACAAGATCGCCCAGGTACCCGGGGTCACCGCGGACGCCCCCGTCACCACGGCGCAGCTCCACGTGCACGGTGAATACGCCGTCATCACCGGCACCGACCCGAACGCGTTCGGCAAGGTCGCACGGCTCGACTTCCACGCCGGCTCGCTGCACAACATCGGCCCTGGGAGGATCGCGGTCTCCGACGAGTTCGCCAAGCGAGCCGGCCTCCAGCTAGGCGCCACCCTCGACGCCGGGATGGGCGGCGCCATGGACGGCGGCAAGGCCGTGAAGCGGAAGCTGACGGTCGTCGGCATCTACGCCAAGACCCGCGCCGTCGACGATGCCTTGGGCACCCGCGCCGATGTGCTCCCGTACTCGGTGGCGAAGCAGTTCGACAACCTGCTGGTCAAGGCCGAGCCTGGCAAAGCCGCAGGCCTTGAGCGCAAGATCCGCGCCGCACTCGGCGACAGCCCGCTGCTGAAGGTCCGCACACAAGAGCAGCTCGTCAAGGACAACAACGAGAACGTCACCACGGTCCTCAGCATGATGTACGGACTGCTCGGCATGGCCGTCGTCATCGCGATCCTCGGCGTCGTCAACACCCTCGCCATGTCGGTCTTCGAACGCACCCGCGAGATCGGCATGCTGCGCGCCATCGGCCTCGACCGCTCCGGCATCCGGCAGATGGTCCGGCTGGAGTCCGTGGTCATCTCACTGTTCGGCGCGGTCCTCGGCATCGGTACGGGCATCTTCCTGGCTTGGGCCGCAGGCGGCCTGACCGCGACCTCGATACACGAATACGAGACCGTCCTGCCGTGGGACAGGCTGGGCACCTTCCTGGGACTGGCCCTGATGATCGGCGTCCTGGCAGCCATCTGGCCGGCCCGCAGAGCCGCCCGCCTGAACATGCTGCGCTCGATCCAGGCGAGTTGACCAAGGGACGGCACCAGCCGACGAAATCTCCCCAAAAAAGCCCTCTGAATGCGGCGCGGCCGACCAGCGGTCGATGCCGGAGCAGTTCCCGGAAAGTTCCCGACAAGCCAAGGAGATTCACGTGTCCACGCTGTGCACCACCCCTGCTCGTCGCGGGCCGCGGAAGGGCAGCCTGGTGGCGGGTGCCCTCGCCACCGCCTTCCTCACCGGCACGTCCCTGGTCGGCTCCCCCACCCCGGCCCATGCCGAGGACGGCAACACCTTCCTCAGGACCGAACAGGACGTCATCAACTACCTCAACCAGAGCCAGAACCGCCTGAACCAGTCGGAAGCCATCAAGGGCTACCCGGCTCAGGGACAGGACTCGCAGGAGGTCAAGCTCGAAGACGTCGAGAAGGCTTACCCGCACGATCAGGCGCTCGCGGACGTCCCGAACCAGCTGGGAGACCGGTTCAACCCCACATCGGGCGTCACCACCGAGGGTCCCGACATCCGCAAGAGCAGCAGCGATGACAAGGAACCGTGGCTGGACAACTGGGACGCCAAGTCGATGTGCGGCCAGCCCAGCCACAACCCCGGCGGCGAGCCGCAGCCCTGCGGCTTCGTCGGCCGCCTTGAGACGCCGTACCCGAGGATGAACAGCACGGACCCGCAGATGGGCAAGGCGGATTTCTCCTACAAGACCTCGGCCATGGTCGGCCAGGACACCAGCAGGACCACGGGCTGGTCCATCGGCGGAAACATCTCCTCACAAATGGAGATAACCGCCGGGCCGGCCAGCGGCGGGTCCGGCAGGGAGGCCAACTTCAGCTACAGCCAGTCGACCACCACCACCAACAAATGGACGAACACGGTGGACCAGAGCCGCAATGTCTCCATTCCGGACGGCGTGCTGGGGCGGATCGAGTCACGCGCCAACGCCGGCCAGTACCTCGGGTACATCGTCTACAAGCTCGACTTCAGCCCCGCCAACGGCGAGCGGAAGCAGAAGACGGTCCTCATCCCGGCACGCGTCATGATCCAGGCACCCGGCAGCGCGGCTCCGCTGTCGTGGATCAAGCGCCAGGACAACTAGCAGCACACCTCCCCAGGTCGCGGGCGTCGTAGAGCTGGTGGCCGTGTACTGGACGTTCAAGCTTGCCGGGATCATCCCCTGGTGGGCGGCCGGTTCCTGGCAGTGGTAGCCAGGAACCGACACACCGCATGAGGCAAGGGGCCCTCACAGCTTGCCGGCGGGGGGCCCTTTCGCGTACGACGCCGCAGGTCACCTGAAGGTGAGTCTCACTGGCGTGGTAGACCCCATCATGCCAATACCCGCCCGTGCCACACCACGGGGCAGGGGCAGGAATCCGAGACGACCGGTCCGGCGATGGGGTTGAACCGTGCCGGGACACGCGAAGATCATTGATCGCCGCCCTTATGAGGGGCTGTCTTGAGCGAGAGGCGCTCAGGCGGGCGACTGAGCGGTGGAGGCACCGGCCCGGCGCCTGTTCACCGGACAACTGGTGACCCGTGCAGCGCCTCCCAGATCGCGATGCGGGCGGGTGCGCCGGGGCGGGATGTTCCTGCTCAGGTCGTCGGCTACTCAGGGGTGAGCACGATCTTCTTACCGCTGGCCCGTCCGGTAACCACCCGGGCCAGCGCAGCCGATCCCTCGCTCAGCGGCAGGGGGTTCCGGTGCGAGTTTCAAGGTTCCCGCGGCGGGGGTTGCATACGGAGGCCGGGAAGATCGCCTGAACCGTGGCGTAGACCACTTGCGCCACGGGATACTTCCGGTGCCCGCCGCACAACGTGTCCCACGGCGATGGAAGGACTCGAACCGCCTTGAAATGCATACGTGTTCGACTTGGCATCCTTGGGGTTGCCCTGTTCACCGGCCTGTCCGTGCCCACGGCGGCCACTGCCGTTCCGACGACACCTTCGCCCACCGTCGAGGAACTGCGGCTCGACAGGGCCGTACCGCAGGAGATCCTCCGGCGCTCCGGATTCGACGACGCGGCACCGGAGTTCGCAAGTGAGCTGGCCAGCACCCACTCTTTCACACAAGCCCGGCGGATCGTCGTACGGGACGGGTCCGCGCTGTGGCGGCGGGCCGTGGCGCGGGCGCAGGGGCAGGGGCAGGGGCTGGCGGGCGGTGATCTCAGCCGGGACGACGACCGGCCCCTGTACTGGGCCCGGTTGGGGATGACACGGGAGTTGCGCACCTGGGAGCCGGAGTTTGCAATCACGGACGCCCAGCGGGACACCTTGCTGGATCAGTTGGAGCGGACCTCGCGCGGGCAGACCGACATCCGGTACCCCGGGCATGCGCACGTGAAGCGCATCCTGCTCACCGGGTTCGATCCCTTCACCCTCGACCGGGACATCCGTATCTCCAACCCGTCCGGGGCGACCGCGCTCGCGCTCGACGGTACGGTCGTCGAGACCGCGGAGGGGCCCGCGCGGATCGAGACTGTCGTGTTTCCTGTGCGCTGGCAGGACTTCGCCGATGGCAGGGTGGAGCGGACGCTGCGGCCGTACCTGCCGAAGGTGGACCTGTTCACGACCGTGAGCCAGGGCCGGGCCGGCCGGTTCGACATCGAGCGCACCAACGGGGCCTGGCGAGGCGGCTTCCCGGACAACGACAACGTCTCTCGGACGGAGACTGTCCCGGTCACGGATCCGGCCAGCCAACCGCAGTGGACGACCACGACACTGCCCTACACCGCCATCGTGGCCGCACACACGGGCCGGTTCCCGGTGTACGACCACACGGAGGTGACCGAGATCCCGGCGGGCGGCACCGATCCCGTCGTACGACCGGACGGCCCAACCCCCGGCTCCACGGCCCGCGCCGGGGGCGGCGGCAACTACCTCTCCAACGAGATCGCCTACCGGGCCACGCTGCTCCGGGACCGGCTGGGCCTGCATGACACGCTTCCCGGCGGCCATGTGCACACCCCAGTCCTGCAGTTCGGCGTCGGCAACACCGACCCCGCGACCGGAACGGTCACCGATCCGGAGTTCGTGCGCAACCGGCTGGACATCATCGACCAGGTGCGAGCCATCGTGATGGTGGCGGCGGACGCCGCACTCGTCAGAAAGTAATCTCCTTTGCGAGAGCGGGCGATCGTTGTCTGGCTGTCCGTACGGTGATCGTCGTGACGACCCGCCGCACTCTTGGCGCCTGTCCTCAGGCCGCGATCCGCGCCGCCCAGGCCGACCTTCTCGACGCCCTCCCCGGGGTCCGCCTGGCCGGCCTCGGGCACCTGAACCTCGGCTACGCCCCGTGGGGGGTAGGCATGAGCGGCTGCGAGATGTCCAGCGCAGACCTGGCCCGGGTCGTGCCACGGGTTGCGATGGGGCAGGCCGGAGAACGACGGTGGCGGCCGTACGGCGAAGTGCAGCGGCGCTCTGTCCACGGCGCTGCGGGTTCGGCTGTTGTGGTCTGGAACGCTAATTGTGCTGGTGGCATGAGGAGTTGGGGGCGAAGGGCGGGGATTTCTTGCAGGACGACAGGCGGCAGATTCAGACGGCGGTGCTGGGCAGTGCGGACTCGGAGGTGCCGCTGATGCTGCCGTTGGAGGCGATCGAGCCGGACGCTTTCCGTCGTCCCCATACGGACGACACGTTCTGGTGCGGTCTGCTGCTGGGCGGCTGCGGCGGCCAGTTGACCACGAAGCTCTACACCGATCGGGCCTGCCACTCTGCCCACCACCCGGGACCCGGACGGCCAGCCCCACATCTGCCGGCGCCGTGCCCGAGGTGTGGCCAGCGCCGACCATCTGTACATGAAGTCCGCAGCCGTCACTTGGATCCGTGAGCGGGGCGAGCAGGCCCGCTTCGACTTCGCTCGACCCGGCGGTGCGCCAGTCGGCTCCGTCGTGGACATCCAGTTCAAGGACCGGGGCTGCGGGTGCACCTGGACCAGGCGGTGGACCCCGAGTGGGACGGCGAGAGCAGCCGGTGCCGCAGGCGGGGGCGGGGAGCAGGGCAGCCGGCGGCCGGGCCCTGACCGGGAGGACGAGACCATCCCCGCGGGTGCGGGGACGACAGCACCTCCGGGGCTTCGCTCACCCACTGGTGGTGGTGCCGTGGTGTCGGACCACGCCTTTCTACGTGGCCGTCGACTCCGGCTCCGTCGGGGCGCCCTCCTTGATGACCTGCCGCAGATCGGTGTACATCCGCAGCCGGACACCGGGCTGGCCGAGGTCCCGGGTGGTGTGCTCGGCGGTCGAGGTGCCCACAGGCGGGCGATCGCGGTCTGGAAGGCAAAGACGGTGGCATCGTCACGGCCCGCCACGTCGATGACGAGCAGGCCGGGCTCGGACAGGTGCGCTTCTCGAATCGGGTCCCCGTCTGTCATCGCTTGCGATTGGGGCTCCACTCGTAGGTTCCTGGGGTCGTCTCGATGACTTCGCGGGGCCAGGTCTGCCGGACCTGTTCCAGGCGTTCGCGGTGCTCCGCGAGCCGGTCTCCCTGGGGTCGGGTTCCCAGGATCGTCGTAACGCGGTCCGGGTCGCTGACCTGGATCGAGAGCCAGTCGTCTTCGTGTACGTGGATGTCGAGGCTCAGGCCGCGGTCTCCGTCGATGCTGGCCGTCCCGTCCTGGGCCCAGGCTGGACAGTTCCTGCTCCCAGGAGTCCAGGTCATGCTGCAAGAGGTAAAGGTCGAGCCGGGCGTCGGCGAGAGGGTCCGTCTGCGGGCCGCGGCCGTGGCGTCCTATGCTCCTACGGCTCTGTCCTCTCGCCGTGGAGCACGGGGCCGCGGCATGCCAGCGAGACTCGGACGGGGAAGGGACGCCATGCGCGAACTGGCGGAGCTCGAGGAATGGGTCGCAGTGATCGATGCCTGCATCGAGCCCATCGCGACGAGGCCGGTGGATGTCACCGACCCTGACGGCGGAAGATGCAGGAGGGCCCGCGTCCGCTGGACGAGGCGGGGATCCGTCCCGAGGCCGAGGCGGCGCTGCGCGGCGTGCTGTCCCGCTACGAGGAGGGCGATGAGGCCGTGCGGAGCGCCCTGCGTGCGCTCCTGGAGCGGTGTCACTCGTTCTGCTGGGCCACGGTGCTGCCCTTGGAGCCCACACCCGAGGGCTTCCGGCAGCGACTGCTGGAGATGTCCGTCGAGGATCAGGGCCGCGACACACGGACATGATGGTCGCCCTGAACGATCTGTGCGGGCAGGCACGGGACGCCGGTGTCGACATCCGGCAGCTCCTGCTGAACGTGGCCGAACTGTCCAGTGACGTCGACAAGTACGGGATGGGCTCCACGCGGGACATCCTGGTCCGGGCGGCCGGAAGGGAGCCCGTCGGGCTCCGGTGAGCGTGCGGCATGGGAACGGGCACCGGAACCGGCCCGGCGTCCGCCTGTGGCGTGGCGTACGCGGGGTGCGATCCGGGCGGCAGGTGCCGCGCCGGAGTGTCGGCGGTAGCAGGGCGGGCTGTTGCCGTCGTACACAGGACGGCCATGGTCGCAGCGGTCGTCAACTGGCGTATGCGATGCCTCATGAGATCCGGTTTCCAGGCAGGTTGCGTAGAACCACCCTCGGCGCGCCGGCGGGACGTGCACCGAGGGGGGAGTGTGTGGAGGGGGAGGGGAGGCGGTCAGCTGCGGGGGCGTATGACACGTCCACGGTGGAGGCTTCCCCGGATCCCTTCGAAGCGCAGATCCAGGCCGATACCGCCGCGTTCGGCGTGCAGGTGGAGGTGCGGCTCCGTGGTGTTTCCCGAGTTGCCCACCTCCCCCAGGAGGTCGCCGGGCAGAACCTTGTCACCGGTGGTGACGGTGACGGTACCGGGACGCAGGTGGGCCAGTAGGACGCGTTCCCGCCCGGTGTCGATGATGACGTGGTTGCCGTAAAGCGGCGCGTACCGGATGTGCCCCGGAGTCTGCTCCTCGATCCGATTGGCGGCCGAGACCACTTGTCCGCCGCAGGGGGCGTAGACCTTGCGCCCGTAGCAGCGGTAGGCGTGCAGGGACCGGGAGGGCAGGAGGGGGCCGGCCACCCCCACGAGGTCCACCGCCCCGCGCTGTTCGGGAATCGACGCGTGGTGGTTGGTCGCCTTGCCGCCTCCCTGGAAGACACACCAGGCGCCGTCTTCGAAAGGCCAGCGCAGCGGTGCCGACAGCGGCGTGCCCCACTGATGCGAACGGGTCCGGTACGTCGACCAGGCCAGGTACCCGAGCACGCACAGGAGGATCACCGGTGTGACGGTGTCTTGGCCTTGCGGCAGGTGGACCAGGCGCCAGGACGTGAGGACCGTAGTGGCACTCAGCGCTCGTATCGGGTATGCGGTCCACCGTGGGAGGGTCGCCGGAGCGGTGAATGCCTCCAGGGTCAGCCACACGATCAAAGCGGCGGCACACACCTGGGCCCAGGCGGTGACCGAGGAGGCGGTCGCCGCCTCCCACAGCAGCCAGACGGCCAGCGCGCTGAGAGTGGCCAGCGCGAACAGTGGCCTCCACCGCGTCCATTGCTGGGAGCGGGAGGGCTGGTGGACCTCCCGGTCGATGCTCAGCGCCTTGAGAGCGCCGTCGGAGCCGGGCAGTGCCCAGGCGAGGACGCTTGCGTCGGTGCCGTGGATGAGCAGTCCGTCGGGACTGTCGGAGACGTGGGTGAAGGAACCGATGCGCTCTCGTGTGGCCTCAATGATCTCCTGCAGGCGTCGGGCACCGATGCCGTCGACCACCTCGGGGGCGATCCGCCTCCAGTCGCCCGGTTCGGAGCTCAGCAGGTTCTCCAGCGCGGCGACGGCGCCCTCGCGTCTCTCGTCTAGATCGTGCATGTGTGCTCCCACGGTCCGGGTATGCGGTGACGGTCTCGTGCCACCAACCAGGTAGAGGCCTTGGGCGAGTTGCCGGATGACGGGAAGGCGCAGGATGTGACCCAGCTGACGTCCTGGTTCCGCCAGTGCAGCGACCACATCATGACGCCTGGGCGAGAGTTACACGGTGAGATCCGCAGGCTCCGCAGGCTCCGCAGCGAACGGCCGTTGCCCTGATGATGCCGCTTGGCGGCGACTGTCTCGGCAGGGACTCACGCTGGTTTCGGCAGGTCCATCAGCGTGAGCTTGGCGGGGTCGATCACGACCGTGATGTCGGTGATCCGGCCGTCGACAACGGTGAACGCAAGGCCCGAGAGCGGGGTGCCGTGCTCGCGCCAAGAACTGGTCCCCGGAAGGCCGTTGACGAGCACCGGCCGCCCCTGCCTTGCTGCGCTGTGGGACAGTTGCGCGCCGGCTGCGACCTTGGTGGCGCCGAGGGTGACGACCACGCCGGACGGGGTGCCGACGGTCAGTTTCACCTCGGGATCGAGTACCCGCAGCAACTCCTCGAAGTCGCCGCGGCGAGCCGCTGTCAGGAAGGACGAACTAGATGGACGGCAAACGTCAAGCTTGCCGCACGACTGTTCGTGCGAGAGTTGCCTGGCCCCCAACTCGGACTGGGTGTTCCAGGTGGGTGTTGTCGATGGTTGCCGTGATGGTGGATGGGTTGCCGAGGAGATCGCCCATGTCGACAGTGAGGCGATCCGTGCCAAATCGGGCCATGTGCGCGGCCAGGCAGGCTGTGCTGTTGGCGTTGGCGATGTCCTCGGGGACGCCGATCGACGGGGCGAACATCCGAGCGGCTGCCTGGCCGTGCCGGTCCGGGATCGAGTAGGCGTAGCAGCCCAACAGGCCGTAGCGGTCGCAGGCGGCACGTAGCAGGGCGAAGTCTGGGGAGAGGTCGGCCAACGCGGCGCGCGATCGGACTGGCAGGAGAAGCCTCGGCCGCCCATTCGATGCCACGCAGGCGTTGCCGACGACGGCTTCGTCAGCCAGGCCGAGGCCGGCTGTGACCGCCCTTAGCTCGGGTGCCTGGGCGACGCGCAGGCTCACCGGGCCCGGGTCGAACGACGCTGTCACGCTGTCGCGGTTTCGGATGGCCCAGCCTTCGAAGCTGCGGCTCCTCGTACACAGCACGGCGTGGTGGTCGCTGCCGCCTTCGCGTATGGCGAGCAGCGCCAGGGCCGCGACGGTGCCGTGGCCGCAGGCAGGCAGTTCGCCTTCGGCGGTGAAGAACCGGAGCGCGTACGAGGGACGGCCGCGCTCAACTCCGGTGGCACGGATGAAGACGGCGTGCGAAGTGCCCAGTTCCCCGGGAATGCGGCATCGCTGCTCGTCGGTGAACGACGCTTCGTCGAGAACAGCGGTCGGGCTGCCGCCCCGGCCCTGCCGCTGACACGCGTCGATGACCACTACCTCGGGCATGGCACCGGGTCGGTCGTCAGCAGCATCGTCAGGTCCAGCGCGGGCGCCCTGTGCGTCAACGCGCCGACCGAGATGAGGTCGACTCCCGTCTCCCCGATGGCGCGGACGCTGTCCAGACGGACGGTGCCCGAGACCTCTAGCAGGATCCGGGAGGCGTCGGCACGCTCGGCCCGGATTTTCACGACCATTTCGATGTCGGCCACCGGCATGTTGTCGAGCATGATCCAGCGGGCCCCGGCATCGAGGGCCTCAACGGCCTGCGCAAGGGTCTGCACCTCGACATCGGTCTCCACCTTCTGCCCGGTGCGCGCCATCCCGCGCCGGACCGCGTCGATCGCGGTGGTCACGCCGCCTGCCGCGGCGATGTGGTTCTCCTTGAGCAGCACCATCGCCGCGAGGTTGAGCCGGTGGTTGCGGCCGCCGCCGACGGTCAGCGTGTACTTGTCCAGGGCGCGCAGGCCCGGCGCCGTCTTGCGGGTGTCCAGGATGCGCGCCTCGGTCCCGGCCACGGCCTGGACGTAGCGGTCGGTGAGCGTCGCGATGCCGCACATGCGCTGCAGGAAGTTCAGCGCCGTACGCTCCCCGGTGATCAGGCTGCGCGCCGAGCCGGACAGGCGCACCAGGACATCGTCGCCGGTCAGCCTTGCGCCGTCGGGGACGAGCGCTTCCACTGTGACCTTGGGGTCGACCTGGGCGAAGACCTCGGCGACCACGGGAAGACCGCTGGCGATGCCGCATTGCCGGGCGCGGATCTCGGCCACGGCCGCCAGGCCTTCGGGAACGCTCCACGCGGTGGTGATGTCCTGGCCCGACTCATCCTCGGCCAGGGCAGCGGCGACGGCGGTTCGCGCCGCCTGTGAGGGGAACTCTGTCATGGTCCGTGGTTTCCAGTCCTGTGGTTACGGGCCGAAAATCTGAGGTGTCCCGCGCGCGGACCGCTGTCAGAACCGGTTGCGCCGGCCGTCGCCGACTCCCTCGGCGGCAGTGGGCGGGGCGTCGGCAAGCTCGGCAGCCCACCGCTGCGACCACTCGGTGACCGAACGCAGGGCCTCGCGGGCGTCGTGGCCGAGCGGGGTGAGGGTGTAGCTGCCGTTGCACAGCACCTCGGCGAGTCGAGCCTCTTGGAGCTCTGTGAGCCTTCAGTGAAGCTCCGACTGGGCCTCGGTCAGTCGATGCCTTCGACGATGCGGAAGTCGCGCTCGACGCCGTCGGAGAGGGCGACCAGCGCCTCCTGGTAGGCCGCACTCTCGCGCGCCGCGACGGCCTGCTCGAAGCTGTCGAACTCGACCAGGACGGTGCGCTCGGCGATTCCGGCGTCATACGCCACGACCCGACCGCCACGGACGAGGGTCCGACCGCCCCCGGCCTCGACGGTCGAACGGGCCAGCTTGTTGTAAGCAGCCAGCTTCTCAGAGTCGGAAATGGTGCGGTAGACACTGACCCGGTAGCCCTGGGGCATGGAACCTCCAGTGTTGGGATGAGTGCATGTGACTTAGATCAGTGTGCGGAGATCGGCTCGGTGCCGGGTTCAAGGGGCAGGCGGAGCGCCCTGACGGCGAACGAGATGGCGTGGTACCAACCGCACATCAAGACCAGATCGAGTGCGGCATCTTCATCGGTGACAGCGACCAGGTTCGCCCAGGTGTCGTCGGAGAGGTCAAAGGTCGCATGGAGCTCGTCGACCGCTTTGAGCACGGCACGATCGGCGGTGTGCCAGCAGTCGTCCGTCGGCCTTCCCTTCGCGAGGGACGCGAGCTGCGCCGCGTCGAGTCCCACCTTCTCGGCGAAGCCCGCGACGTGCACAGCCCACTCGTAGTCGGCGCCACACAGCGCGGTGGTCCGGTCGATGACCAGCTCGCGCTGGCGCAGAGTGAGAGCGGAGCGCCGAGAGAAGTAGTAGCTTTCCCAGCCCGCGATGGAGCGGGCGAGCTCGGGCCGGCGGGCCCACACCCGGAACAGCTGGATGGGGGAATGCCCGAGGAGGTCAAGGGCCTCGCTGGCTCCCTCGCCATAGGGCGGCGAGAGCGGCTCGATGCGAGGCTGCTTCGATTTCAGAGGCATAGCGGGACGTTAACATTGACGCTTCGGAAAGGGAAGCAGATGACACGACCAACACCACTCCCAGGCCGCCGGGTCCGCGGCTCGCACACGGGGCGCCCGATCATGGCGCTCCTGGACCTCTTGGGCCGACGCTGGGCGCTGCGAGTCCTGTGGGAGCTACGGGACGGCTCATCTCCGACCTTCCGCCAGCTCCAGCAACGATGTGGCGGCGTGTCATCAAGCGTCTTGGCAGACAGGCTTCGCGAGCTTGGACAGGCCGACCTGGTCGAGAACGCCGGCGAGGGGTACCTGCTCACTGAACAGGGCAGGACCCTTCGAGAATCTCTCGCGCCGCTCGATGATTGGGCCTCCGGTTGGCGGCCCAAGGCGGGGGGCTGACGGCCGTGACGGCGGGACGGGCTCAGTCTCTCCAGTGGTCACAGAGTGTCACGACTCCATGTTCATCGGGGCCGGTGCCCGCCTTGCTGCAGAGGCTCCCCACATCGCCTGTTGGCGCGAGCTACGGGTTGGTCTCGGACGAGCGTCGGCGGGCGAGAGCGAGGCTTGTCAGTGTCGTGATCGCCACGGCGCCGATGCCGACCAGCGCCGCGGTGGTGTAGGCGCTGTCGTCGGGGAAGAGGTGGCCGGGGCCGGTGCCCGCGGCGAGGATCAGGCCGCCGATGGCGCTGCCCAGGGAGTACCCGACGCTGCGGACGACGTAGTGGAAGCTCATGGCGCTCGACGTCTCGCTCGTGGGGGTGACGGCCAGGATGACGCCGGGCATCGCGGCCGAGAAGCCGCCGACGCCGAAGCCGAGCACGCCCATCGCGGCGAACAGTTCGGCCAGGTCCGACCGGGCCGCCGCGAACAGGGCGAACCCGCCGCCGACCACGACGGCGCTGCCGGCCAGGAGCAGGGGGTCGGCGATCCGCGTCCGGACCCGCGGCGTGAGCTTGCCGGCGACGAACCCCAGCACCGAGAACGGGATGAGGACCAGCCCGGCGACGAAGGTCGTCAGTCCGAAGCCGTAGCCGGCGCCGTGCGGCGTCTGCGCGTACCGGGTGATGAGCGTGAGCAGGAGGTACATGCCGATCCCGCCGACGAACATGGCGAGGTTCGCCCCGGCGACCGCCGGGTGCCGCACCGCCCGCACATCGACCAGGGGCGCAGTGCTGCGCCGCTCGATCACGGCCCAGACGCAGAGCAGCACCACCGCGACGACGGCGAGGCCCGCCGCCACGGCGAGGTGCCGGCTCCACAGATTCCGTTCGCCGGCGAGGAGCAGCACCAGGAGCAGCGCAGCGGCCAGGACGACCGCGCCTGCCACGTCCACGTGGGCGGAGCGGCCTTCGGGGGCTTCGGGCATGGAGCGCCACGCGGTCAGGAGGGCGACGGCGGTGACGACCAGGCCGAGGCCGTAGGCGGCCCGTACCCCGCCGAGCTCGGCGAGCAGTGCGGCCAGCGGGTAGCCGACGCCGGCCCCGATGATCGAGACCACCGAGATCAGGGCGATCACGGCCGCGCTGCGCTCCTCGGGGAGGTGGTCCCGGGCCACGCCCATCATCAGCGCCGTCAGCCCGAGCCCGACGCCCTGGGCCGCCCTGCCGGCCAGCAGCCACGCGAACGGCAGCGGCAGCACGGTGAGCGCGCTGCCGGCGACGACGACCGCCAGCGTGGCGAGGATCGTGGCCCGCCGGTGCGGGCCGGCTCCGAGCCGGCCCAGGACCGGGGTGGCGACGGCGCCGCTGAGCAGCGCGACGGTCAGCGTCCACTGCGCGCTGCCGAGCGAGACGTGGAACGAGGTCGCCACGCTGGTGATGAGCGGCGTCCCGAGGCTGGCGACCGCCGCCACGACCAGAGCGATGAACATCAGGGCGGGGACCAGCAGCCGCGCCTCGGAACGCCCCACCGGGAACGCCTTCGCCGCGACCCCGCCGACCGGCTGCCCGGTCACTGCTTCGGCCCTTCGCGGTCCTGGCTTTCGAGCTCTGCCAGATGCTTCAGCGCCGGAAGGGCCGCCACCAGCGCCTCGACCTCGTCGCTGGTGAGCTCGCCGATCAACCGCTCGAACGCGTGGACGCCCGCCTGGCGCCGTGTCCGGACATAGGAGGCGCCGGCCTCGGTCAGGCACACCAGCGTGACCCGCTTGTCGGACGTGTCGCCCCGCCGCTCGACCAGGCCGGACTCCTCCATCACCCGGACCAGGGCGGTCATCGCGGGCTGGGTGACGCCCTCGACTGCGGCCAGATCGGTGATGCGCCGCGGGCCGGTCCGGTCGAGGGTGGCCAGGGTGGCGGCGGACGTCAGGCTCATGTCCCGGGGCAGGCGTCTCACGGCCCTGGTGGCCAGGCTGTAGAGGGCTGCCCCGATGGCGGCGGACGCGCCAGGAGCGGTGTCTTGACGACTCATGCTCGAAGCATAGCATTTTTATATTCATAGTTTATGGAAATGGTCAGGGCCGCGTCGGCGGCCCGCTGCAGCGCGGTCAGGTCGCGGGAGCCAACCGTGCGCGGGATCGCGGCGCCGACCGAGGCGGCCACGACGAGGGTGCGGCCGTCCTCGAGAACGACGGGGGTGCGCAGCATGCGGACCAGCTGCGCGAAACGCTGCTCCATGCGCGCGGCGGGCAGCTCTAGGACGACGGCGAACTCATCGCCTCCGAGACGGCCGACGCAGACGCGCGGGCCCGCCCACGCGGCGAGCCGCGCGGCGGTCGCCGTGAGGACGGCGTCCCCGGCCGGGTGCCCGAAGTCGTCGTTCACGGCCTTGAAGTGGTCCTGGTCGGAAGCGCGCGGGGTCCTGAACGTTGGTAAGCCGGAACCTGCATGCCAGCTGATGGCCGCGGCGGACCCACGCGCGGGTTCCGGCCGAGCTGACGGGACATGGTGAGCGAAGCCCGGTTCTGCCAGGAGGATTGGGAAGTCCACAGCGGATCTGAAAGACGCATCCCGCCTGGGACTTCGACTTCGACGACGGCGACGAACTCACTCGGCGACCGTCCTGACAGGCTGCTCTGTACGATCACCGAATACTGGGCGCTGTTCCGCTTGTCCTATGCGGAGGTCAGCAAGTGGTGCCCTGTCCGGATAGTTGAGGGAGCTGGCGGGTGTCCGCTTTGGACTTCTACGCTCACGTCGCCGTTTGCGGTGAGGTCCTGGGAGTTGGCCTCGGTGCCGACCCGGAGGCCTGGGAAGCCGCCCTGGGGGCGACATGCCTCGATGTTCCCGGTGGTGGCCTACTGCGGCGGGACTACGGGCTCGTGGAAATCAACTTCTCGCCGGACCAACCAGGGCGGCAAGGGCAGATGTCGTGCTTCGGCTTCGGCGTGAAGATCCAACGACTGCTGTACGACCAGTCCCCGAGCACCGTGCCGTCCCCGCTCTCGCGGGAATACGGGGAATTCGCACCCAGAGTCCCCTTCAAGGAACTGCAGACCGCCATCCTGGCCCTGGGCCACACGATCGAACTCGACAAGCACAACACGTCGAGCGACATGGACTGCTACCGCGTATCCGCGTCCGCCGCCCGCATCCACGTCGTCGCTGACCCTGACCCGTACGGGTCAGGCGACCCAGATCCAGACGGACATCAGAGGGGCGACGTCTGGTCCGTCGACGTATGGTGACCAGCTGGCGACCTCCCAGCAGCGTCCGTGATATCTCTTCGACACGAGGAGCGCCAGGCAACGATCACCTGCGCGGCGGGCAACTGTCTGAAGAGCGGGCCCCACCCAGCTGATCAGCCACACTCAAGCCCCCGTGCCGCATCAACCGGCTAGCCCGCAGGCCAATGTGGGTTCGGCATGCCGTCATCGCTCATGTGCGCACGCTGCCAGATCCCTTTCCAGTTGAACGGCGTCTCCGGGACGAACCGGTGCCGCTGCCCGCACGGACATGGCGCCACCACCCACGCGCACCCACGGCACAGCTCCACCCAGCCGTGCCCGGTCGAGTTCGACACCAGCGGTCTCTGGTCTCCGCAGGCGGGGCAGCCGGGGAGGTCGGCGCCGTCCAGAATCGCATTCTGTCGCCGGACATACTCAGGCAGCCGCAGCGACGGATGGCGAAACGGGTCTTCGTACCAGGCGCGGTTCGGGCCCTCCCACCAGCTCCGCAGCCACCACGGTCGCGGGTTCACTACAGCCCGCCGCCCCGCCCGCTTCTCCGCCCGGCGTTGCGCGGTGTACTCCTCCGCTCGCGCGAGCCACAGCACCCGCGCCTCATGCAGTTCTTCCACCGCCCGCACCAGCGCGTCCGGGTCCGCCTCCAGCCGCCGGGGGATCGCGGCGCTGAGTGTGAGGTGGTGGTACGTCGCCCGGAAGCCGTACGGAGCAAAGAGGGTGATGCAGGTCCGCAGCGCGCTGTGCCGACGGCGGAGGGGGAGACGGGCGTCGTGCCCGTGCGATCGGTGGGTCAGGAAGCTGGTCACTGTGTGGGCGCCAGGTCCGGTGCCCGTGCCAGGGCGGCAGTGACGGCGGCGGCGTGTGCCGGCAGGTGTTGTTCAGCCCAGATTCCGGCAAGACCGAGGAAGTCCTGCAAATCCTGCTGGGCGCCCGCGACGAGCCTGTGTGCTTGGTCTACCGACAGCTCGATCACCGGGCTGCCGTCCGTCCCGTAAGCGTCGAACGTCAGCCGGACAATGTCGCCAACGCGTTCGGCCACCGACGACGGATCGTGGCCGAAGCAGGAGCAGCCGGTGCCGTCGAGCACCTCCAGCCAGTCCCGCCAGGTCTCCAGGCCGTTGCAGCAGCCCGGCTCGACGAAGACGGTGTCGGTGGCATTCTCGGTCACCCGGAACCCTCCGGCGGCGAACAGATCAGGCATGGTGAGCAGCCCGTGCAGGAATGTGCCGAACGGGTCGGTCGGGCACGGCCCGTGCTCCTCCTCCGTCTCGAAGTCGTTGCAGTCGGCGCCCACCAAGGGTGCTCTGCTCCCGCCGGCCGCAGGACGGCGCCCAACTCGGCAGCCGCCTTCCTGGGAAGCGGCGTGGAGCGGCCGACCAGGCGCAGCCGGCCCGCCGCGTCGAGCCGGCCGAGCAGGAGACTCCGGGGCGCGGTCACGGCGCCGGTGACCGCGCCGATGATCCCCTCCACTGTGATGCGGGTCTACTGGTGAAGTAGCAGTATTCCGACGCTGCGCTGTTCATGGTCGTTCCTGGCTTCGTGTGCCGCGCTCCCGGGCTGGATGTGATCTCGTCCGGCACATGCGGGGTCGGAGCCGGATCACCGGGGCGCCTTGAGGTAGAAGCAAATCGGCTGAAACGGGCTGAGGTTCGATGCACCTGTCGCTCGAAGTGCGTAGAGCGCATACGCATCAGCGAAACCAGCCGGGACAAACGTAGGCTTCGGGCGCGCGAAGCAACCGGGGTCGCCAACCGACTGCCTCGCCGGCCGTCGGCCCGCCTGCTCACTCCGGCGGGCCGGTGGCCGGATCGTGGTGGCGCGCGATCAGGGCCCGGTCTTCCGCCGATATGAGGGCGTGCACCAAGGGTCGGTGGGATGCCAGCGCATGGGACAGTGCATCGAAGACGGTCACCGGCAATGGTTGTGCCCTCTCGCTGTCACCGAACATGAGCTGGATGAGCTGTGCCAGAAACTGCAGGACGTCGTCGTGTGCGTCGCCGGGCACTCGTCCCCTGTCCTGGCCGAAGGCCGTGAGAAGGGCGTGCACGGCCGACACCAGGTGGGGGTGGCGCATGTCCATCAGCAGCCGTGTTCCCTGGAGCGCCCGGTCGTAGAGATCGCCGAGTTTCCTGTCGCTCATGGTCGTGCGATCGGCCAGCAGCAGTTCGAGCAGGTCGTGGGCGAGCGATGAGGCCGGAGCACCGTCGACCGGACTGAACATGGTCACGGCCTGGCCGAGCCACCGGAATACCGGGTCCAGGGCATGCCGCATCACCGAGTCATTGGTTCCGCCGGACACGGCCGTTTTGTGCCACAGCTCGTCCCAGTGCGACCGTGACCAGCCTGGGCCTGCGCTGCCTCGCGGGTAGCGGAAGTGCCAGTTCATGTCGAGGGGCTGTGGTGGGGTGCCTGGCTCGGAGCGAAGCGATATCTCCAGGGCCCGGCCCTCGCCGTCCCACGTGTGATACACGTCGAGGGACAGAGCGAAGTCCGTCCATTGGCTCTCGTTCATCGCCGAGCGCCACAGCAGGCAGTGCCGGTGCCAGGCACCCGGCGGGTCCGCGGAGCCCGGGAACAGCTCGGCGGCGGAGCAGCGCTCGGCGAGTAGCACCGTCAGGAGCACGAGGTTGGAACCGTACAGGCCGTGGCGTGTCGTCGTGCGCAGCAGGGCGGGCCGGTAGGCCGGGTGCTGGTCACCGGTGCGCGTCGTGTGCTGGGTCAGAACCTGGATGAGGGTCCGGGTCAGCCGGCGCCGTTCCGCCATGGACAGCCTGCCGGTCAGCGACCGGGCGAAGCGCAGCATCTGCCGGGACGCCAGGGAGGCGTAGGAAAGCAGTGCGTAGGCGAGGTCGTCGTCGATGCGGGTGTCCCCGAGAGAGAGCGCGGGGCGGGGTGCGAGCAGGTCGGTGAGCAGGTGCAGGGTGAGGCGTACGGCCAGATACTCGCCGAAGGTCGCGTGCAGGAACTCGTAGGTGGCGAGGACCTGGCCGTCCCGGACTGACTGGGCTCGCTGGACGAAGAAGAAGCGGCCGAGCGCCGTTTCGGCGGCGGTGAGCGGGGTGCGGAATCCCGGTGGCCGCACCGGCTGCCTGCCCAGTACGGCGGTGAGGTCCTGCTCGAGTTCGTCGGCCGACACCCACTGGCGCCCCCGGTTCAGCTGGGCGAAGGCCACGAGCGACAGGCGCTGCAGTTCCTGCTCGACGAGGGCGGCCGTGTCCTCGTCGGAGACGGCGTGGAGTGTCGCCTTGCCGACCTCGCGCCGGGCGAAGGAGGACAGCAGCTGCTCGTACAACTCGGTGACGTCGAAGTCGTCGTCGGCGCGCCGCAGAGCACCCTCGGCAGCGTCGTACAGCGCGAGCATCGTCAACAGCAGAGGCTGAAAGGCGAGTTCGGCGTGCCGTTCGAGGTGCTGCCAAGTGAGCGGGCCGCGGCTGTGCGCCGAGAGTCCGGCCATGTTGGCCTCGTTCCACACGGCCAGCCAGGTCGTGATCTGCTCGGCGCGGAAGGGCTCCAGGCGCAGGACGACCATGCCGGTGGGGTATCGGGCGCGGTCGGCCACGGAGGTCCGGCTCGTCACCAAGGCCAGCACGGGCCGCCCCTGATCCGCCTCACGCCGCTGGAACTGGGACACGCGCTCCAGGAAGTTGGTTTGGTGGACGCCGGTCGTCTGCAGCAACTCGTCGAAGCCGTCCAGGAGCAGAACAGGAGTACTGCCACCTGCCGCGCGCACCAGTTCCGGCCAGCTGATCCGTTCGCCGGTGGAAGCGCGGATCGCCTGTTCGATCTGGTCCTGCAGTTCGTCCTCCACCCGGACGTCCCTCAGCGGCACGCGCACGGGGAGAAAACCGACGGAGGGGAGCCGCGCGGCGAGCACCCGGGTGAGGACGGATTTGCCGGCACCGGGCTGGCCCAGGATCAGCAGGGGCGCCTCGGCGAGCTGAGGAGAGGTGAGGGCCCCGGCCAGGTAGCGGGTGAGGTCCCGGCGGAGGGGCAGTCGCCCCCACCACTCGTGGTCGGCCGGTGCGGCCTGCCCGGAAACGGCACTGACGCGGAAGTCCGGGTCGAGGTAGAGGTCCTGAAGGGTGGGAATCCTAATGCCGTCCGGCGCCGACGTGGCGTCCAGCACAGGGTGAGCGAGCGCCGCCCGGTGAGCGCGCGCCAGCGCGGAGGCCACGTCGACCGGCGGGCGCAGCGCCTCGGTGGTGCGGGTGAGGAGAGTCTCGATCCCGGACAGGGCACGGCCGACGTCTGTGTGGATCGCCTGCTGCGCCACATGTGTGACCCAGAAACCGAATTCGGGTGCCTCCTTGGCGAGCTCGACGTACAGGCTCTGGTATCGGTCATGAGCCGCGCGCGGCAGGTCATCCATGAGAGCCGCACGGGCCCGAAGGCGCCGCAACGCGTCCATGTGCTCCCAAAGAGCAAGGCCTTCGAGGAAGGCGTAGAACCTGCGGGCGTAGTCCGCGTAACTCGCGAGCAGCATCGCGGTGAGCGCCGAGGCCGGTATGTGCGGTGCCGGGCAGGGCAGGTCCGTGGCGAGCAGCAGCGACACCAGGTCCGGCGTTTGCGGGGTCGAGCCCGATTCGGTTCGGGCGAGGGCGAGTTGCTCGTCCCGGGTCAACCGCACCTCGGCGAGGGTGAACGGAAGCTCCAACTCCTCCATCGCCTCGAAGAAGGCCACCACGACGATGACCGTGTGCGCCGCGCGCAGCACATCGGTCCGCTCCGCACGCCCCTGGGTACGGTCCAGACGGGCGCCGACGCCGCGGATCGCGTCGCGTCCGAGGCCGAGGAGGCGTCCGTTGGCGTCGGCCATGCCGATCACCGTGCCGCTGACCCCGGCGGTCGCCAGATTCAACGCCCCACCGAGCGCCCGATCCAACGCCGCCAGCCGCGGCGGCTCGGCACCGAGAAGCACCAGAGCGTCGGCGAACGCCAGGAGTCTGCGTGCCACCATGTCCCTCACTCCCGCCTCTCTACAGGCCCGGCCGAGGCCGACGCTACCGCGCGCTGGTAGTCCCGTCGGTACGATTCGAAGGACGCGGAGGACCGCGAAGCGGGGTGATCAGCATTGGCTGCGGCGACGTCCATGTCATGCGGTGCCGTCGGCGAGCGCGTCACCCTGGTCCACCCGAACGCCGCAGCAGGGCGATCCGGGTTCCCGGGCAGCTGCCGCCCGCCGCCGTTCCCGGTATGCCTCTTGCCGGCAGGGACGCGGACATCGGACATCGGCGGGTCGCGCCGTCGCAGGGGGGCCGCTACGAGCCGAATCTCACGCTGTGGGGGAGGTCGCCGAAGAAGTTGGTGAACTGGCCAGGCTGCAGGCTGCCCCAGGGGTTCTGACAGTTGCCATCGAAGTAGAGCGTGGCAGTGGCGTTGGTCTGGTTCGAAGCATTGGTGGCACCCTCATGGAGCGGCTCGCACACGCGGAGGGGGCGGGTTGCTGATAGAGAAGTCCCCCAC
Organism: Streptomyces sp. NPDC001135; assembly: GCF_053598395.1. NCBI lineage: Bacteria > Bacillati > Actinomycetota > Actinomycetes > Kitasatosporales > Streptomycetaceae > Streptomyces > Streptomyces sp. NPDC001135. The sequence goes on from NZ_JBSFKD010000037.1 coordinate 71,117, forward strand.
CGGTGAGTGATAGAAGAAAGTGCCGGAGGCGGCGTAGGCGCTGCTCATGGGCAGCGCGATGAAGAGCGCGAGGGCAGCCCCCGCGGTCAGGGCCAGGCGACCGAGGCGCGTCGTGGGAATACGTCTAATGGCCATGAGTGCAACGGTTCCAGACGGCACCAGGGCGCCCAAGGTGGTACGGCTGCGAACCAGGAAACAGAAAGGACAGTGCGCGCCCCCACCGCACTTCGCACGCCTGCTTAGAGATCCTCGTGCTCTTGCTCCCCATCCTCCCCACACGGTCCAAAGCCGGAACACCTGAGGAGTAGAGCACCTCTGGCCCAATTCGGGGCTCTGGCCGCAGTTCCGTGAAGCCCGAACACGGGGCGGCTGGGCCTGGTACCCGACGCTGCCTTGGAGTATGGGCGATCGGTACGCTGACCCCCATGGGGCTGGACATCACGGTGATGATTGCAGACTGGTCATGGCTAGGGGAGGTTCCACCCCGCGAGCGGCTGCCGCGGCTGAGGAATGCCTGGTATGCCGACGAGACGGGGCTGTGGGATCACGACGCGCCGACGGTCAAGGGCGACTGGGAGTGGCCACGGGGACGCAACAGCGCCTTCTTCGCCGTATACGAGTTCCTGCACACCTCTGGATCGTTCAAGGCGCACTTCTGGGCCGGGCAGCGGTGGGAATCCGTCCGCGACCACGTTGATCCTCTAATTCGGACGGAGTTGGACGCGTTCTTGCTCGGGTTGGTCTGGGATGGGCTGGACGGCGCAGCGCAGCACACGGATCCGGACTTCTTCAGCGACGACCCCAGCGTCTATGGGCTGCTGCTCGCACAGTCACCAGACGGCGTGCGGGAACTGGCCGCGACCTGGGAGCGGGTACGGCCTCGGCTTGAGAGGATGCAAGGGGCCTTCATTGAACATGCCGCCGATCCCGAAGGACGGGTCGGCAACTTCACCGCATTCACAGACCTGCTGGCCGAGTGGGGCCACGTCCTCACCGAAGCCGCCGGACGAGGCTGGGGCCTCGTGGGGCTGAGCGAGTAGAGCAAGGCCGTCCCTTCGAAACCGAGACTCATCCGTCCTCCTCGCCACGACAGGAGGCACCCTGCCGGAACGATTCCCTGTTCATGCCTCTGACGCGTAAATAGCAGCAGGTCAGGGTGGTTTTGGGCAGGGGCGGGCGCTCTGTGGCCATGCTGATGGCGGGTGTTTTGGTTCTGGTCGGTCAGGCCACGCTTTCCAGCGGGTTGAGGGTGACGGTGTATCCGAGCTGGTTGAGTGAGGTGATCGCCCGGCGGGTGGCCCGTTCGGGATCACGTTGGGTGAAGTAGGCGCCGCCGAGCTCCTCGTAGGGGACGTGGTCGGTGAGCATGTGCCAGATCGCGGTGATGATCGAGTGCTCGACGGCGACCAGAGCCCGCAGTGGGCACGACGGGCGGTGAGCCGTTTGTTGAGGGCGGCGAGGTAGGTTTGCCTGGTTCTCACCGCGCCGAAGGCTGCAAGGCCGAGGGCGCCTTTGAGATACGGATTTCCGGGGCGGACCTTCGTGTTCTTGGTGCGGCCGGCCGACTCGTGGTGGCCGGGGCAGACCCCGGCCCAGGAGGCGAGGTGTTTGGCTGAGGCGAACCGGCTCATGTCGCCGCCGGTCTCCGCGGTGATCACTTCGTCGACGGCCTGGTTGATGCCGGGGATGGTGTCGAGCAGGTCGAGGGCGCCGCGAAAGGGAGCCATCGCCTCTTCGATGCGTTCGCTGAGCTGGTCGTACTGGTCCAGGTGGAGGCGGGTCAGGAACGCGTGGTGTTCGCGGAAGCGTCCGGTCAGGGACTCGGTAAGTTCGGGGATCTTGTTGCGGAGCCTGCGTTTGGCCAGGTCCGCGAGGGTTTGGGGGTCGCCTTCGCCGTGGATGAGGGCTTCGAGCATGGCCCGGCCGGATGGGATGGTCTCTTAGATCTCGAGTGGGCTCTCGTCGAGCCGCTGCTGCCGGTGCCGGCCTGCCAGACCTCGAGGGGCGGCCGCCCGGAGGCACATCCCCGACGCGAGATCGTCGACGCCCTGCGCTACATCGTCGACGCCGGCTGCGAGTGGAGCTCCCTGCCGCAGGACTACCCGCCTTCAAGACGGTGTTCGGAATCTTCACCCGCTGGTCCGCGGCCGGGGTCTTCGACCTCATCCGCGACCAGCTGCGGCGCTGCATCCGGCGGGCCATGGGCACGTCCCCGCACCCGGTGGCGGTGGTGATCGACTCGCAGTCGGTCAAGGCCGCCGCCACCGTCCTTCGCTCCACGTCCGGGTATGACGCGGGGAAGAAGCTCCCGGGCAGGAAGCGACATATCGTCGTGGACACCAAGGGCCTGCTGCTGTTCGTGATGGTCACCCCGGCCGATGTGCACGACAGCCAGGCCGCCCGCGAAGTCCTCTTCCGGCTGCGGCTGATGCACCCGGAGATCACCATCGTCTGGGCCGACTCGGCCTATGCCTGCACGCTCGTCAACTGGGCCAAGTCCCTCCTCCACCTGACGATCAAGGCAGTGAGCAGACCAAAGGACGCAAAGGGACTCGTGGTCCTGCCAAGGCGTTGGGTGGTGGAGAGGTCACTCGCCTGGCTGCTTCACGCTCGCCGGAACGCGCGGGACCACGAGACGCTGCCGCAGCACTCCGAGGCGATGCTCACCTTCGCGGTGACCACCCTGATGACCCGTCGGCTCACCCGGCAACCCATCCACCCCCATGCCGCGGCGCCACGTCCAGAAGCCGCACTTCGAGCCGCTTGACCCCGGATACCTCGCCCTGATGACAGGCGTTGTCCTGGTCGTGGCGACTACTCATTTGCGAGCGTGTGACGTTCCCGAGGCCGCCAGGGCCTGGTCCGGTGGGCCGAGGACAATGTGGAGCGCAGCCTCCAAGGTCACCGGGCGGTTCATTACACGCTGATGGAGACGGAGGACAGCCACGTCTGGGCGCGTGTGCTGAAGCGGACGGAGGCCAGCGCAGCGGCATCCGGATTCCCCGCCACGCCGTCCGCAGCACGGCCGCCCCACTCCCATCCACCCTCATGAGCCGAGTCCGCGGCGGTGGACGCCCCAGCGCCAGCTCGCACCGAGTCGGGCGCCGGCACGGGCCGTCAGTTCTGCGTACGCACATACTCGTCCGGTGGGATCCGTGCGATGGCGCCCATGGTGGTGGTGCTGACCGCTATGGTGACGGCCCCGGCGAGCGCGCCGATGGACGCCACCGTGGCCGGTTCGACATCTGGCACTTCGGCTGTGTTCAGGTAGGCGCCGAACACGGCGCCCATCAGTATGTGTTTCAGGTCGGGCGCCTGGAAGGGCAAGTCCAAGCCCGAGGCAGCCTCGTCAACGACTCCGGCGATGGTGACGGCCAGTGGGCTCGCGTCGGCTCGCTTCCTGATGGAGGCCGTCTGCTGTCTTACGTCACTGCCCTGGAACACCAGCCGGGCAAGCTCGGTCAGTTCCTCGACGTCCTGATCGGTCAGGCCGGCCAGCCGCAGCCGGAGCAGGTGGTAGCGGAACCTCAGGATGTGGGCGTCCTCGAGGACGAACCCGACCGCCGAGCGGAAGTACTCATCCGCCGGGTGGAAATCAGTCATGGCGATCACCTGCCCACGATGTGATTGGCAAGCACTGGTACGTCGGACGGGACCGAGAAGTCCACTGGGGAACAATGCGTGCTTCATACGGCCAGTCCAAGTCGAGCAGCCGCCGACGTAGCGCAGCGACACGCACGTCCGCGCTGTCCAGCGGCCAGAGGAATGCGCTCGAAGTACGGGCTCCCGGTATCGTGGGCCTGCCCTGTCTGGTTGGTTCCTGCGGGCGTGTTTCCGGCGAACCAGTCCTCGACGATGTGTGCTTGCGCTTCGATATTCAGTCTGCGACCCGGTGGCCACAGAGGCAACCGGAGCCCGACGTCAAGAGATCTTTGACCTCGATCGTTCATGAGCGTCCGTCAGCTTGCTGCGGGACCCTCTGCGGTGAGTGTTGCTACAAAGCCCCCGGACCACCAGCACGGACCCGGAAGCCGAGCCCCCGCTCGATCCGGCTCTGCCGCCAGAGGTGACCCGTGAGGCCGGCCTCTCAGGGGCCTGACCTGGCTCCATCTCGCGGCTGCGAGGTGCCGGGGCGCACGGTAGATTGGAGGGCGGGCGTGGTGTCGGATTTCCACCGGATACAGGCGTGTTGGCCGTCCGTCAAGGAGCCGAACATCATGGCCAAGTCCGTCCGCCTCGGCATCATCCGGGCTCGGCACGACACCACCGTGCCCGTCATCCCCGATCCCGCCTGCATCGCCATGCTCATGACCGGTGACCACGCCCTGCTGCGGTTCTGGGAGAACACCACCCGGGGTTACCTCGACTTCGTCGACTCGTCGATGTTCCCGTGGGTCGACATGACGATCGGGACCGACACCTCCCGGGACGCCCAGGCCCGCGCTGCCGTTGACGCGCTGCGTGCCCGATTCCCCAACCCCCCAGAGTGGCCCGGACTCAACTGCCTGGTCGTCCTCACCCACCCGGGACAGCGGACCATACCGAATCCCCGGGCGGGACAGCCGGGCCAGCCTGCCACGATCACGCAGAGCTTCGACGGCGGTACGACCAGTGTCGACGGGTTGCGGGTGTCCGTGATTCCGGTGATGTCGAGCGACCTCACCTTCATGTGCCACGAGGTCGGCCACGTCCTCGGCCTGGACCACACCTTCGGGCTCGACAACAACGGCACAGACTGGGATCCGACCGACGCCACCATCATCGTCGGCCAGGAGTACGGCTCCCCTTACGACCTCATGTCATCCGCCACCTTCGCCGGCCGCTTCCTCGGCACGGGGCCGTTGTACTTTGGCCAGCCGACCTTCATCGGGCCGACGGTCACCGACTGGCCGTACGCCGGTGCCTCCTCCATGGGCCCGCACCTCGCGCGCGCGAACCTGCACCTGTTCATGCCGGACGCGCTGGCGGGTCGGGTGGTCGAGGCGGCCTTCCCGCAGCCGGGCGCACCGGTCACCGCACGCATCGTGCCGGCGTCCGCGTCGACCGGCCCGTGCCTGCTCGTGCTGCACCCGCCCGGCGAGTCGGCAAAAGGGGTGGGCCGGGTCTACGTCGAGTACCGCGTCCCGCAGGGCTGGGACGCCGGCATGGACCCCATGGGGCCGAGCCTTTCCCGGGAAGGGGCGGTCGTCCACTCGATCGTCGACGTCGCTGGCAAGGGGCCGCGCGCGTGGTACCGGGGGTCGGTGCCGACGACGTCGCCGGACACCGATGTCGCCGTCGAGACGACACCGCTCGTCGTGCGCACCGTAGCCGTCGATTCCGAACGGCAGTGGGTGGACCTGTCGGTCACGGCAGGCGCGGTGAAGGCGGTCGAGATCGTCCGGGGCCTCCAGACCGACGACGTGGTCGGCCCCGTCGGTGAGGTCCAGACGACCGTGACGCCGTGCGGCGACCCCGTCCGCCGGGGAACCTTCGCCACCTCGACGACGGCCCGCTTCGGTATACGCAGCTCCGGCTTCGGCGGCAGGGGCGAGCCCGTCGATCCCCAGCCCAAGATCACCTGGTCCGTCGGAGGTGTGCCGCTGGGCGCGCTGAGCGGGAACGTGAGCGTTCCCGTGGACGGGACGGCGTTCACGCTCGACTACACGATCGATCCGGACGTGTTCGAGCTCACGCTCACCACACGGGGCGGGGAACGTTACGAGACGCCCACGGTGGTGACGGTCAGTGGGGAGGGGACGTCGGCGTCCGCCACCGCTGTGTTCACCGCGCAGGGGTGGGTCGAGGGCATCCACCCCGACGACGTGCAGAAGCTCGGTGACTGCCTGCGCCGGATCACGGCGCAGTACCGGCGGATGCCCGCGCCGTTCCGCAGGCCGACGCCCGAGCCGCCGTGGAGCGACCTGGCGACGCGTCGGCTGGCCGAACAGGCCTGGCTGAGGCAGGCGTTCCGGTTGATCGCCCAGCCGCCGGACCTCGACGCCACCGGCCGCGGGGAGCTGAGCCGGCTCCTCCAGGTGCAGGCGCCGCCCACCGCGTTCATCGACGCGCTGGGGGAGGCGGCCGTCGACTACAGCGTGCCGGAGGCGGACCTCACCGCCTGGCTCCGGAACCCCGAGTTCACCCCTTACCCGGCGCTCGCCCAGTCTCTGCTGCTGAGGCTGGACAGCACGCGGTTGAAGCGTCCGGTGTTCCTGGACGTCATCGCGTTCAACTACGAGAATTCGCCGGGGAAACAGTCGCCGCGTCTCTTGGAGGACGTGGACACAGGTGTCCTGGAGGCGGCCGTGGTCGAGGGCTGGAACACCCGGTATGGGGAGGCGGTGTCGGAGTTCGGCAAGTTGTTGGCGTGATGGTGCCGCCGACGCACAGGAGGTCGGGCCGTCCGGCCCGCTGTGCCGGATTCCCGTCCGCCCGATGGGAGCCGAGGGAAGTCTTGGTGACCGACTACTGAACCCCGGCTCTTCATGCGTTGACGTCGAGGGCGACGGTTCAAGCAGTGCCGCACAAGGACGTGCTCCGTCTGGTCAGGCAAGGCGACACGTGGCTGGTCGACCAGAAGGAAGAGGTCGCAGACTCAGACGAGGCTCACGGTGATCCCGTCGGGGACGCCTTGATGAGGAGTTGAGCGGGCGCCTTGCTGAGGTCGGGGCACCAGCGGGACTCGGCGGTGACTGGGACGACGATCCGCTCGGCGACGTCGACGAGCAGCTCGGGCATCCGGGGTTCGGCGTCGGCGAAATCGCGGGCGGCTTTGGTGGCGCCGGCCTGGACGGCCCGGAGGTTGGCCGTCGACCAGACACGCCCGCCCAAGCCAGCACGTCTGCTGCGCCCTTCCTCGGCCGCAGCTGTGCGGAGCAGCCCACGGCACCGCCGACCACGACCAGCACGTCCCGCCCCGCACACAACACCCCGTCCGCATCGCCGCGCTCTGACCCCTGCACAGGCGTGCGTTCTGGCGGTCGCGTCATGCCCAGGAGTGACGGACGTCCTCATCGCCGTCTCCAGTGCGCCACACTGGAGACAGGCCCGATGCCGTCGCCCACCCCCCCTGGCCGCCGCCAAGTTGCGGGAGATCACTGGTGTACTCGCCTCCCCCTGACCCGGACACCGAACGCCGTATGCGCGCCCACCACGCCCGCCTACGTCTCGCGCGACAGCGCACGGGGCCGACCCTTGTCAGGGCGCGAACCCGCGCAGAGCCACCCGTGTCACAGCCCGAACCTGAGCCACTGCCCGAGCCTGAGTCAACACCCGAGCATGAGCCTGAGCCTGAGGCTTCGTGGTGGCGCCGGATCGCGTGGGCGCACGTGGGCGCCGTTGTGGGTGCTCTTGCGGCCATCGGCGGTCTTATTTTTACGGGGGTGGCCACGTACTACAGTGCTGCAGTTGCCGAGGACCAACTTCAGCAATCGAATGAGGCAGAAGAGCACAGATCACGTGACCAAGCCTCCCGCGTGTGGTTGTGGGTCGATCGGCAGCGGGACGGGAAGCAGCGCGTCCACCTGACCAACCGAAGCCCGGACCCAGTCTCACAAGTCTTTGCAGAGTTCATCACTGCGGACAGCAGGACGGGACGTGTCCCCAGATGGGGAATCTATTTCCACACTTTGCCGCCCTGCTCTGATCTCGTGTTCAGCCAAGACCAACTCTGGTACGACGATCAGACTGTCAAGGGTGCGGATTGGTGGGACACCCCGCACAACGAGAAGCCGGGCGGGACTGCCTGGCATCCCATGGATGGCAAGAGCACGCTCATTGGTCCGACGCTCATGTTCGTTGACCGTGACGGCACGTCATGGGCACGCCACGACGAGGGTCAACTGGACCGTGCGCCTCTCGACCCATCCGATGGGATCCGTGGCTGGCGCGGCATAGTCGTAGGTCAACCCGTGGCGGAGAGAGCACAACCGTGTGACGACACCGCGTAGTGATGGTGGCGGCGCTGCCCGGAGCGGCCTGCCGGGCGGCGTGCAGCACCGGGCTCACCCCTGCTTGTCACTGGCCGTCAGTTGAAGAGTACCGGCGTGCACAGCTGCGTGAGCTGGCCGTCACGCGAGTACAGGCAGACGGCCGCGTCGCTCTGCCTGCCGGTGGCGAAGTAGTAGGTGTACGGGATATCGCGCGGCGTCACGTAGAAGTTGTCCTCGTCGCCCACGTGCTGGGTGCTGTTGATGATGAGGTTGAAGTCGACCTTCCCGGACATGCTGCTGTAGAACTTCGCGTCGTAACCGCTGCTGCGCTCGTAGATGCAGAGCGTTCCGACGCCGCTGCGGACGCTGCACACGCTCTGCCCCGGGGAGGCGCTGGCAGAGCCGGCGGCGGTCAGGACGCCACTGAGGGCAAGGGTGGTGGACGCGGCGGCGAGGGCGGTGCGTCGGGTGCTGGTGAGTGTCATGGCAGGCCGTTCTCTTTCTTTGCGAGGCCTTCGCAGGGGCCTCGGTCAGCAGTTGCGGGACAGCTGTCGGGGCGTTTCTTCAAGATCGCCTAGACCCAGTCGGTCCACACGTCACGGCCGCTGCGGAGGTCGTGCAGCACCACGGCACATTGGGTGTCGGGGTCGTACTGGTTGCGTCCGATGGCGAAGACGTACGTCTTCGTCTCGCCCTCGGAGATCCAGAAGGGGCCGTCGGAACCCCAGGTTCCGTACTTGCTGCCGTTGCAGCTCAGCCTGAAGTCGACCTCTGCCGGGGTTCCGCTGTACTTGGCGTACTTGGCGTCCCAGCCGTTGGAGACGGTCCGGACGCACAGATCGCCGGCGCCGATGTTCGTGCAGTGCCAGGATCCGGCCGCCTGTGCCGGGCCGGCGGTGAGCACCGTGGTGCCGAGCAGCGCGGCGCCCACCGCGGCCATGCCTGCCAGGCGCCGCTTCACGGCTGTCTTCGTCTGGCTCGTTCTGGACATTCGTGACCTCATTTCGGTCGTTGTTGTCGTACCTCCGGGAGCCTAGGAATCCGGGACGGACGGTGGTGTGCCCAGCGTGCAGAGTTCATTGACACTGCGCGCCGACGCTCACCCCGTGCCCTTGCGCGGCCGCCCGGATCCCCTGGGCGCCCCGCGCACGCGGGTGGACGCTCCCGGCGCTGGGGGCATACGGGGCAGTTGGGGGGACGGTATGCCGGAGGGGGTCGAACGGCGCGCGCTGCGCGCGGGGGAAACCGCGGGCGCTGCTCGCCGAGCGCGGTGCACGCTGGTCGGTCAGCGAGCACGTGGCCGACGACGCCAGATCGCCCGGTCCTGGCGGGTGCCCGGCACCCGCTCGGGCTGTGGGTGCACTTCACGACGCAGTTCCCGGCGATGGTGTTCCTGCTGCTGTGGGGCCTGCCGTTCCTGGTCGAGGACCGGGGGCTCGACCGGTCCACGGCAGGCGGCCTGCTGACCCTGGTGGTCGTCGCCGACATGGGCTTCGGCCTGCTCTACGGCCAGATCATCGGCCGCCGGCCCGGCTCCCGGACCCCCCTGACCCTGGGCACGATCGGCACGACGGCGGCCCTGTGGGCGGCGGTCCTGGCGTACCCGGGCCCGCGCGCCCCGATGTGGCTGCTCGTCACCCTGTGCGTGGTGCTCGGTGCCTGGGGCCCGGCCTCGATGACCGGCTTCGGCTTCGCCCGCCGGCCAATCCGCCGGCCCGGCAGGGGAGGGCGTCCGGGATCACCGACATGGGCGGCTTCATCGCCTCGATGACGACCCTGCCGGCGGTCGGCGTGCTGCTGGACGCGACCGGCGACGACTACCGGATCGCGTTCTGCGCGGTCTTCGTCCTCCAGGCGCTGGGCGTGAGCCGGATCCTGTCCCTGCGCGGGGCCGCGCCGCGCGGCACGAGCGCGAACGCCGGCCTGTTGAAAGAAATGTGACCGTTCCCTCGGCCCGGCCCGGCGATTCCCCTTAGCCCACCGGCCCCCCACCAGCCATGATGACGGCCGACGGCCGCCGTTGGCCGTCGAGGGGGAACACGGGGATGTGGACGAGAGCGACGACCGCTGCTCTGCCGGCGAGGGACCGGTTCGACTGGTACCACGACGTGGTGGTCCGCACGCTGCTGCCGACGCAGCTGCGCAGCGAGCGTCACACCGACGACTTCCACGCCGAGGCGGCCGCCCTGGCCCTCGGCGCCGCACAGGTGTCGACGTTCGCCCACTCGCCGCTGCGCTCACGCCGCAACCCCGCGCTGATCCGGCGCAGCGACCCCGAGCAGTACCAGCTGGCGCTGATGACCAAGGGCCGCTACTGGATGTCCCAGCGCGGCAGCGACACGGAGATCGGGCCCGGTGACCTGATCCTGTGGGACACCTCGCACCCGCACGAGGCCGCGAGCCTGACCTCCGGCATCGGGGTGGTCATCCTCCAGCTGCCGCGGCAGGCCATGCCCCTGCCGACCGGCCGGATCGACCGGCTGCTCGGCCGGCGGATCGCCACGGACGCAGGCATGGGGGCGGTCCTCGCCGGCTTCATCCGCTCGCTCGCCAGCCACGGCACCGAGTGCACACCGCACGAGCTGGCCCGGTTCGGCACCGTGGCCGTCGACATGGCGGCCGCCTGCCTCGCGGGCCAGGCCGATCCGTACGGGCAGCCGCCCGCCGAGTTCCGCGCGCAGGTCCTGCGCCGCCAGATCGACGCGTTCATCGAGCACAACCTCGGCGACCCCGCGCTCACCCCGAGCGCCATCGCCGCCCACCACCACATCTCCGTGCGCACGCTGCACCAGCTCTTCCGCGAGCGGCCGCAGAGCGTCGCGGCGTCCATCCGGCGCCGCCGGCTGGAGGCCTGCCGTACCGACCTGGGCCGGCCGGACCTGGCCCGCCTGCCCATCCAGGCCATCGCGGCCCGCTGGGGCTACACCGGAGCATCGGCATTCAGCCGGGCCTTCCGCGAGGCGTTCGGGATCAGCCCGCGCGAATTCCGCCACGCGGCCTCTGCCGCCGGGCGACCGTCCGGCGGTCCTGCGCGCAGCGTCAACGAAGCCGGCGCCGTGTGCACACGCGCGGACACCGCCCGTCCCTAGGCCCGGTGGCCTGAAACCTCCACGGTCCGAGGAGACGAGCCATCCCCGCGCACGACGAAGACACGCACGCCATCCGGCCGTTCCGCATCGAGATCGCCGACGCCGCCCCGGGACGACCTCCGCGACCGACTCGCCCGCACCCGCTGGCCGGCCGATGCACCCGGCGACGGCTGGGAGTAGGGGATCGCGGTCGCCGGGGTCTGCCGGCTCGCCGTGTACGGGCAGGACGGCTACGACTGGCGCGCACGAGGCCCGGCTGAACGCTTTCCCGCGGTTCACCACCGAGATCGACGGCGCGGACGTCCACTTCCTGCACGTCCGCTCGCCCGAAGCCGACGCCCTGCCGCTGGTCCTGACCCACGGCCGTCCGGGATCGTTCGCCGAGTTCACGGACACGATCGGCCCGCTTGCCGACCCGCGCGCCCACGGCGGCGATCCGGCCGACGCCCTCCACGTGGCCGTCCCCTCCCTGCCCGGCTACACCTTCTCGGGCCCGACCCGGGACCGCGGGTGCAGCTCCCGCCGCATCGCCCGGGCCTGGGACGCGCTGATGCACCGGCCCGGCTACGGCGACCGCTACGGCGCCCACGGCGGCGACGCGGGTTCGCTCGTCGGACGGCAGCTGGGGGCTGCTGAGGCCCAAGGGGCTGGTGGGCACCCATGTGCTCCAGCTGTTCTCCTTCCCCTCCGGCGCGCCGGGGGAGATGGAGTCCCTGACCCCGACGACCACGCGCGGCTGGCGGTCCTGGCGAACTTCCAGGGGAAGGCCGGTTTCGCGGCCATCCAGTCGACCCGCCCGCAGACACTCTCGTCCGCCCTGACGGGCTCGCCGGCCGGCCAGCTGGCCTGGAACGAGCTGATCCTGGGCATGGGCGAGGGGAACGGCCTGACCGACGACCAGGTCCTCACGCACGTGACCCTGTACTGGCTCACCGCCACCGCCGGCTCGTCCGCCCGCCAGTACTACGAGGACGCGCACGACCCCTGAGCCGATCGCGGGCCCGAACACCGCGCCGACGGCCTTCACCGCCGCCGTGGTAACCAAGTGGCGGGCCGCTGGCGCGCTATGCGCGGTGCCTGCTGCCATGGTTGGGCTCGAGCGGGTGCAAAGCGGCGCCCACTACCCCAGCGACGTGGCCACCGGCGCCGCCATCGGCCTGGCCAGCGCCTGGCTCACCCGGCGCGCTCCGTGCCTGATCCTGCGCCACTGGCCCTGGCAGGTTGGGGCGGGCCGGGCGGACTGGCGAAAGCAGACAGACACGCCTGTCATACGCCTGTCCTGAACTCGCCTGCTCGGGGTACTCGCGCCCTCATCGGGTGGTCGGGCGCATGACGCGGTCCGGCCCGCAGGAACTTGAGAGGGACGGGAGGTGACCGCCGTGTCGAGTACGCAGCCGCACCATGCCGGATCCGGCCCCAGCGCGGACCGCTTGGGCCAGGAGCCGGTGGGCGAGCTGGTGCAGCGGGCCTCGCAGCAGCTGACCGAGTTGGTGCGCGGTGAACTGCGCCTGGCGCAGGCGGAGATGAAGGAGAAGGGCAAGCACTACGGCAAGGGCGGCGGCCTGTTCGGCGGCGCCGGCGTGGTCGGCTTCCTGATGGCGCAGGCGCTGGTCGCCACCGTGATCGCCGCGCTGGCGGTGGCGCTGCCGGTGTGGGCGGCCGGGCTGATCGTCACAGCGGTGCTGGGTGTGATCGCCGCGGTGATGGCCATGAGTGGAAAGAAGCAGGTCGACCGGGCCGCGCCGCCCACGCCCGAGCAGACGGTCGAGAACGTGAAGGCCGACGTGGCCGAGATCAAGGAGAGTGCGCACCGATGACTCAGCCGCCTCACGACGAACCCACCGCCTCCAGCCCTGAGGAACTGCGCGAGCAGGTCGAGCAGACCCGTACCGAGCTCGGGGAGACGGTCGAGGCGCTCGCGGCGAAGACCGACGTCAAGGCACGCGCCCAGGAGAAGGCCGCCGAGGTCAAGGAGCAGGCCGCGGCGAAGGCCGGCGAGTTGAGGGAGCAGGCCGTCCTTAAGGCCGGGGAACTGAAGGCGAAGGCCGCCGACCTGGCTCACCAGGCGCAGGATCAGTTGCCCGATCCGGTCAAGGACAAGGCCGCCCAGGCCGCCGGGCAGGCCCGGGCGAAGACCGCTCAGGCCGGTCAGCTGTGGCAGGAGAAGGCGCCCGAGCCGGTAAGGGAGAAGACCGCCCAGGGAGCGCGGCTGGCGCGTGACAACCGCAAGGTGCTGCTCGCGGCAGCGGGTGCGGCCGTCGTGGTGTGGCTGGCCTGCCGCCGCCGGAAGGGATGAGCCGGGTGAAGGCATCGAAGATCGCCTACAAGCCGGTCGGTCTCGCGCTCGGCGCGGTCAGCGGCATGGCTGCGGGAGCGCTGTTCAAGCAGACGTGGAAGATGCTCGGCCACGACGAGGACGCCCCGGACGCCACCGACGAAGACCGCACCTGGCGCGAGGTGCTGCTCGCCGCCACGCTCCAGGGCGCGGTCTTCGCCGGAGTCAAAGCGGCCGTCGACCGCGTCGGCGCCACCACCGTCCGCCGCCTGACCGGAACCTGGCCCGGCTGACCGCGCGTGAGGAGGCGGGAGGGCCGGTAGGACACGAACACCGGCTTCCCGCTTTCCGATCAGTACCCCTACGAAGGACCTCACCGTCATGTCCGATCAGCACGCGGCTGCCGCGTTGACCGCTGCAGCAGTCATCGCCACGATCCTGGTCGCCCGGGCAGCCGTCCTCCACCAGGGCAGCCGAAGGCGCCTCGCCCCAGTTACCCGCCTGGTGCGTGGTCGCATCGGACCTCGCGCCGGCAAGGCCGCATCATCCGCGGCCCCGCTCCCAGACGACGCCTTCTGCGTTGTGCGAGAGGCTGAACAGCACGTCCGCCACTGCTGGCAGCGGCTCCACACACGCACCGAGCCGCCCGAGTGCCCCGCCCTTGGACGCAGCGGTGGTCCTGTGGCGTGCCGCGCTCGCGGCCTGCCCGGCGGCGCGCCGGCCGCGCCTGGCGCGTTCGCCGACGCTGCCGGCGACGCCGTGTGGCTGGGAGCTGGCGGGGGCGAGCGTCGAGCACTCCCCGCCCCTGGCCGACGCCGACCTGGTCGTCGAGCGCGCCGCGGGCCACCCCCGGCAACGAGGACGCGCTGGGGTGTTGCCTGGGGCGGGCCTTGTGCTGCCGTCGCCCAGGGTCCCGGGATCGACGGGCGGCGGGCCGACTCGGCCTGCCGCCGCGAACGAGTCGTCAAGGCCTCGATGCGGCGGGGACATCACGGTCTCCGGCATCGCTCGCGCCGCCCGCGTCGACCGGGCTTTCCTTTATCGCCATGGCGACCTCCTCGAACGCGTCCATGCCGCGGCCGCACCCCCGTCGAGGAGGGGCTGCGAAGGTCGGCAGTCAGCCGCGCCTCGCTCCAGACCGACCTCGCCCATGCCCTCAGCCGCAACTCCCGCCTCGCATCGCGCGTCAAGGTACTGGAGCAACGCCTCTCCACAGCCTTCGGTGAACAGGTCCGGGAGGAGTCCGGGCTGGGCGCCTCGGTCGATGTCGACCATCTCCAGCGCCGCATTTCGACGCTGGAGCAGGAACTCGCCGAGAGGAACCGTGAGCTCGAAAAGCGCGCCGAAGAACTGGAAGCAGCCCGACAAGCCAACCGTGAACTGACTCGCGCGTTGAATCAGGCGAGTCCAGGAAATGAACCGTCCTGGGAGCCGACGCAGCCGGCCCCCAGGACGACTGCTACTGGTTGTCCCAGAGGCCCTCGAACACCTTCCAGAGGCGCTTGCCCGCGCCGAAGGCGATGCCCTTGGCGAGGCCTCCGGCCGCACCACGAGCAACAGCGGCGCCTACGTCCTGAGCAGGGCTGCGCGGCTGATCCTGCGGAGCGTCTGAGGAGTTCCCTGCGCTCAGCGCGGTCGCCTCCCCCTCCGCCTGGGCCGGAGGGTGCCCGGCGGTTTCCTCGGCCTGGACGGACAGGGTCTTCTTCCGAAGCATTCTCGATCTTCCTCTACACCCGAAACGAGCAGGTGAAGAGGAAGGCCTCTGCTACTGAAGGCGCTCCCACGCACAGAGGGTCCCACTTCACCTAAGGAAAGGAGATCGAAGCGCCCTATTCGCAGAGCGCGGGCTGAGGCGCGGGGACCCGACGGAGACCGCTGGTCCCACCCCAGAAGTCGTACAGCACCCAGCCGACGACCGCAGCCAACACGTGGATCACGGCAAGGGAAAGGACGCGCCAAGCACGCCTGTCCACTCGTCGTCGCGATCCCGGGTCTGCCATGCCCTCAGTATCGCACAGCGCCTTGGGGTAACTACCCATCATCCGGGCGGAGTTCGCTCTCACGAGGGACAGCACCACAGATGTTGCGCAGGCTACTGTCGGCCACAGCCGCTGAGCAGCCTCAACTCCTGACAGGCGTCACGGCCACAGCTGGAACCCCAAGAGAAGCGGCGATAACCTCAACCACGGCATCACCTCCAGCGGGCGTGTAGGAGTCGCCGGCCTTCGTGAACGCGCGCCCCGGCTGGGGGACCATGCGCGGGCCGACGACAGATGCGAGCGCCGTGGTCAGCCGCTGGGACAGCGCCACTCGTCCGTCGGGCAGCCGCACGGCGAGGGCCTTCGGATGGCGGGCCGTGCCGGTGAAGCCGACCACGATGGCGTCGACTGTGTCCGCGTGCCTCACCTTCGCCCAGACCCGGCCCGCCTTGTAGGCCGACCTGAGCGGCTTGGCCACGATTCCCTCAACACCCATGCCTTCGAGCGTCTCGTACCAGAGCAGGGCCTCGTCCAGGTCCGTGGTCGACCACACCGGCACGATCGGTAAACCGACGTCGGCGAGCACGTCCAGGAGGACGGCGGCGCTCCCCGTACGGACGCGGCCGCAGATCGGGAAAGCCCGCCGCAGGGTGGGCCAGGATGTCGAACGCCACGTACGTCGCCGGATGCTGATCGGAGAGCTCCCTCGCGCGGCGGGGGCGGGACAGCGCACGGGACTGCGCCGCGGCGAAGCTGATGTGCACGGTGCCGTCCTCGCCGGCGAGGTACACCACGGCCTCGCCGTCCAGGATCACGCCGGGCGGCAGGCGCATGGCGGCCACGGTCAGGTCCATCCAGAGTGCGGTGACGTCGCGGCCGGTCCGCCACTGCAGCTGGACGCCGTCGTTGGTCCGCCTCAGCACGGTCCGGTGGCCGTCCTTCTCCAGACTTCGATATGTCTCATGACACATCAGCTCGCTGTCTGGACCACTTCAAAACCGGCGCATGATCGGCAAGCAGCTCAACATCGCCGAGGCCCGCCACCGCCTGGCCCGGCGGGTCTTCTTCGGACAGCGCGGCGAACTGCGCCAGCACTACCGCAAGGGCATGGAGGACCAGCCCTTTTTCTGCCCCGCGCAGGCCGGCCGCCGACCGCTGCGCCAAGCGTCGGCCGATGAGAACGCCAGCGAGGCGTAGCGGAGCGTTGCCCAGGGCAGAACAGTTCACGTTTCGTAGCGGCCATGGTGCGCGCGTGAGAGGGCGGCGGCGCCCTGGCAGGCGAGGGTGGCGGCATCGTCTGCGTACTGGGGGATGTCGTCGGGCCATTTCGAGGTCGGCTGGAGGATCAGCAGCGAGACGGCACCGTGCAGGCACGCGCAGATGGCCCGGGTCAGCGCCGTCACATCACCGTGGAGCACGCCGGCGTCGGCGCATCGCTGCACCGTTTCCCGCAGGAATCGGAAGCAGGCGTCGGCGACCTGCTCAGTGGCGGCTGTCGCGGGTCCGGTCGCGACCAGGCGGTAGCGCAGGGGATGGTCGAGCCCGAACCTGATGTAGGCGACACTGCGCTGGTGGAGTTCGGCGAACGGGTCGGTGGTCTGGGTGCTGATGCTCAGCATCCGTCGGCCGAGCTCGTCCCAGACCCCGAGGCACACGGTGTGCAGCAGTTCCAGTCGGTTGTCGAAGTGCAGATATACCGAGGGGGTGCTGACCCCGACAGCCTGTGCCACCGCACGGATGGTCACGCCGTCCTCGCCGGCGTCGTCGAGCAGCGTGCCGGCCGCTTCGACGAGCTCGTCCCTCAGTCGGCCGCCGTGGCCTCGCTTGGCGCGACTGCGCCGACGGCTTTCGGTTGTGCTGGCGCGGGCGTCGGCCGTGGTCTGGTCGGGTCCCTTAGTCATGGCGCCTCCGGAGGGCGACGAGTTGAGTGACGCGGACGCAGAGCCGGTCCTTGTCATCCCTGATGTCGATTTCCACGGCGACTGTTGACTTGCCGACGTGCAGCGGGCGGGAGGTCGCGAAGGCGCCGGTGCCGTGTACGGGCCGCAGGAAGTGGGTGGTGGATTCCATGGTCGCGGGGACGGTGTCGGCGGTCCCGTTCAGCGTGGCGCACACGGCGCCGGCTACATCGGCCAGCCCCATCAGTGCCCCGCCGTGCATCGCGGCGCCGACGGTGGACTGCTCGGGCGTGTAGGCGAGTTGCGCGGTGACAGCGTCGGCCTTGAGGGCTCCGAAGCGTATCCCGAGCGTCCTGGCGAACGGCGCCAAGGTGTAGACGTCTTGCGCGGTGATGGTCATCGCGGCCCTCAGGTTGTCGCCGTTAAGTTAACGGTGACATGTTATGTGGGCGTCACGGTTCGCGTCCACGCCTGTGGCGCGAGGCTGCAGGGCTGTGCGGTCTTCTGGTGCCGATCGGAGGCGTGCCGAGACGCCGAGCTGTCACTCGGATGGGACAACTTCAAGTGTCTGGAGAACCATCCCACTTGGGCCCCGCCGCCCAGCCGGCGGGCAGGACCGGGCTGTCCACGGCCACGGTCAGCATCGGCTCGGGCAAGGACCACGTCATGCCGTGATGCCTTCCACGCAAGCGCCGAGCATGTTCCAGCTGGTCCGCAGCTGTGCCCAGCCGTTGTCAGTGCCCAGGCAGAGAATCAGCGGATGGCCATCGATCCGACAGCGTCAGGCGAGTCCGCAATCCTCGCCGCTGCCTTACATGCGTACCTGTCCGCCACCCGCTTCTGCTTCACCGGCCTGACCGGCAAAGAAGCAACCCAGCACATCACCCGCGCGGTAGCTCAGTGGGCTCACGTGTCAGGCTGGCGGGTCAGATGTGAGGCGCCGATGCGCTACATCGACCCGCCTCGCCTTATGAGCGGAGGCTGCGTTTCCTACTGGTCGCCACCTTGGTCTGCTTACCTAGATCTTCGCCTGATTCGCAAGGAGGGTCCGTCGATCGCCGTGGAGATCGACCGCGCGGACGACAGCACCGCCGTCGACAAGCTCCGTGACGAGGCCCTCCGAGGGCGCCCCGCGCTGTGGATCCGCTGGCACGGAGCGCTGCGTGCCGAGCTCCCGGCAGGCGTCGCCCGCCTGCACCTGCCGACGCGGTCCAGCCGTTCTCCCGTCCGCTACTCCCTGACGCAAATCACCGGCACGGCGGCGATCACCGTCGGCGAGGCCGTCACCCCGGAGGCCCGAGTGGACGCCCTGCATCGGGATCAGCAGCGGATTGCGGAGGAGGAACGTGCTGCCGCCCGTCCCCACGACCCAGGCCCCACCCGATGCTTCTGGTGATGCGAGCCCGCTGCTTGGAGGAACCACCTAGTCGAGAAGGCCAAGGGCGGTGTCCGGTTGGCAGTGGACCAGGCCCGCACCTGCTGGCGCAGCGCCTCCAGTGCCTGCTGCCGGGGGGGGGGGGCTTGGCCGCTGCCCAGCACTACCGTGAGCAGGCCGGTGGGCAGCCGTCCGATGCGCCACGCGTGTAGCTCTAGTCGCAGTGCCGGGCGATCGTACTTACGTGAGTACTCGCGGCAAGTACTCGAGTCAGCCTGTCCCCTGGCGCTGCGAAACCGGCCCCCAGACGGCGGGTTCCCAAAGACACGGGCCCGCACAGCGCTTCGAGAATCACCACGAAATAGAGCAAGACGGGCATGCGGGCATTTCAAATTGCGGAACCTTCGAACCCTGGAGGCCCGTGAGGGCCCCTGAAAGCCTCCAGGAGCGATTTGAGTGCCCAGGAATGAAATCACATGCCGAGACCTGGAGAGAAAGTCATGTACCATGATGTCCGCGCGGCGGACGCATCCATAGATTCGTTAGGGTGGGGTTCGGCGGGTAGATAAAACAAGAGACCGCCCCCCTGGCTGGGAGGCGGCTCCTGGTGGGTGATGGCCCGACTGGGGCTATCGCTTCATGATCACGTCCCACAGGCACGTGAAGAGCGTGACCATGAAGGTCCAGTAGTCCCAGCTCGGGCCGTTGTCTTCGTCTCCCACGGGTGTATCACCTGCTTCCGGTATGACCGGAGGGCTTTCCTCCGGTCATATGACCCGGAGGAGTGCGACAGATGGACACTTCGGGAAACGCCCGTGGGAATTCTACGGGGTTTCGGGGCGCCCGCCTGACCCGCCCATAAGGGCAAATCTGGGCAACATCCATCATTTCGGCCAGAATTTAGGGATCACGCCTTCATCGGTCCCTCGTTCGGGTGAATTTCATCTTTTGCTGGTGCATTCCATCGCCCTTTCCAGTACCGGTGTGCGCGGCTACCGCGTTCCTGACCGCCCACCCCCCAGCCGGCCGCCCGCCCGGCTACGTCCAGCGCATGGCGATCGCGGACAGCTGCTCCACCCGCTCCGGCGACAGCGTCGCGGCTCTGCTGCGTTGGTTCCCGATCCATGCACCAAGCCGGAGCTGCCGCTCCTCCTGGTCCTCGCCGACGCTCGTCTCGACGTGCTTCCTCGGCACCCGAAGGTGCCCCTCACGCTCGTAGAACTGCTTGGCGGCCGCGTAGTTCATCGCCCACTTGTCTGCCTGCGTACGGCGCGGCCGTGGCTTCTCGTCCTCGGCCGCAGGCTCGATCCCGAGGATGTGCTCACACATCCACTGCTGCACGCCTGTGAGCTTGTCCCATCCCAGCCGGACTGAGCGGACCCACCGCCCCAGATCCTCGCCCTGGTGCACGACGACGCCCGGCGACATGGGCAGTTCGCCGCCGGCCTCCAGGTGCTGCCGGACGAGGTGGAAGGCGCGCTGCCACTCCACCGGCCAGGCCGGGCACCACGAGGGGTCGATGTCCTCCAGCTGCTCGCGCCGCTCGTCCGACAGCGCGCCGGCCACCGACTGAACCGACAGCCCCTCGGCACGCCGCTGCTCGATCTCGGCGGCCTTCCGTGCGGCGGCCCGCGCGTTCTTCAGCCAGATGCCCACCTTGTAGCCCTGGTGAGTGGCGTCCAGCGGTGCCAGGAGGTGCCCGTTCTCCTCGGCCCATCCACGCGCGGCGGCCAGGCCCTCTTCCCACGCGACGTCGAAGTGCGACCAGACCATGCCGAGCCTTTCCAGCTGCTGGACGCGGTCGGCGTCCATGTTCCCCCGGGCGTAGACGCGCCTGGCGTCGGCGATCCATTGCCCAAGGGGGAACCGGTCGAGCGCGGCCGGCCACCCCTCGACCTGCGCCTCCTGGTCGTCGCGGCCGGGCACGCGGAACGTGAACGGGACCTTCAGGTCGCCGTGCTCGCGGGCGTAGATGACGGCCGCCTGGACGCCGCGCCGCCAGTGGGCGTGCTCGGGGTTGAGGACCCGCAGGTTGATGAACGCCGCGAGCTGCGCGGGGTCACGCGGCGTGGAGAACTTCAGCAGCTGCCGGGCCGGAGTCGACGGCCCGGACCCCTCCCCCTCGCCTCGGCCCTCCTGGCCCCCGCTGCGACTCTGAACGCCCCTGACACCGCTCTGCGCCTGCTGCTCGGCCAACTGCTCCACCACCCGGGCGTCGTGCGCCCTGAGCGCCTCCAACAGCTTCGCCAGCCCGCCGAACGCCCGCGAGGTCAGCATGCTGTCGACCGTCTCCCCGGGCCCGAGCAGGACCGGCACGACCAGGCTGGCCACCTTGCCCTCACCGGGCTGCATCCGCAGAGCTCGGCCGACGGCCTGGACGAGGTCGGGCATGGAGCCGCGTACGTCGGCCCAGTAGACGGAGTCGCAGTTCTTGGTGTCGACGCCCTCGCCCAGGACCCTCACGGACCCCAGATAGCCCTTTTCTACGACGGTGCCGTCCGTGGCGATCCCGTCGGCGAACTCGGTGAGAACCCGCCGCCGGTGACCCGGCTTGTGCTCGCCGCACAGCCAGTTGGCCCAGATCGTGCGCGGGTACAGCTCGGGGTCGGCCGCGTGCAGCTGCGCGGCGACACCCGGGAGGCCAGCCGCGAACGCCTCGGCCTCCTTGACGACGTGGTGGAAGACCAGCGTGCGCCGGAAGTTCTCCTCCGACGACGCCTTCACCAGCGCGGTCTGCAGCGCCGCGAGCCGAGCCCCGCGGACCGCGTCCGAGCGGCCCTCCACGCCCAACAGCTGCGCGGCCTGGAGCTGGGTGTCGGTGATATCCACGCACACCACCTCGTACGGCGCGCAGATCCCCCGGTCGATCGCCTCCGACAGCGTCAACGTGTAGCAGCGGGCGCCGAACGGCCCGTCCGGATCGTCCTCCATGCTCGCCACCAGCTCGCCCGGCGCGCCCTGCTCCTGGTCCTCGTCCAGCTGCCACAGCCGGGGCGTGGCCGTCATGTACAGGCGGCGCAGGGACGGGATGCGGGTGTTGTCGTGAACGACCGCCCACGGCTTCCCGATACGCCCCGAACACCGGTGCGCCTCATCGACCACGATCAGGTCCCACCCCGGAAGGCCGGCCTTGTGCGCCCGCTCCAGCGTGCCCAGCCCGAGCGAGGCGTACGTGGCCAACACCGTGACCTTGTCGAACGGCCGCACCCAATCAACCAGCTCGGTCACGTCGGTGGTGTTGGGGAAGGACACCTCTTCGCCCCGCAGGGACGAGACCCCGATCACCTGGCCTGTGCGTCCCCCCTCACGCCAGGCGGCCTCGGTCTGGGTGAGCAGATCCAGCGAAGGTACGAGCACCAGCACACGCCCTGCACGCAGCTCCTCAGCGCTGCGCACGGCGACAAGTGTCTTGCCGGTTCCGGTTGCCATGATCACCTGTGTCCGGAGCCCTCGCACAGACAGTGTTGATCTTGCAGGAAATTCGAGTGCCCGCAGGACTGCGTCCACCGCTTCTCGCTGGTGAGGTCGGAGTTCCTTCACTGCCATTCTGATCTGCCTTCTCCTGCGGGCCACACCGGGGGCATCACGCAGAAGAACCCTAGGTGACAGCACCTGATGATGGTGAGTCAGCAACCCCAATGGAAGGTGACCGAAGCCAGACGCCAGTCTCTGAACGCACAGAGAGGATGACCAGAACCGATTTTCTTCCCTCGCCGGGTACTGCTTCACCATTCCATAGTCTATCTCCACTTCAATTTGAAGCACCACCCGTTCACGGGAGCCCCTTGGATGTGGCACGATGTCCCACATTCCGGGCCGGGAGACCAGGAGGCAGGCGGGGTATGAGTATGGAAGAAGCCGGGTGCTGATCCAGCGAAGCAGGTGAGGGAGGATCAGGGAGTGCTGAAGAGGGCTTTTTACCACTTAGTGGCGATCGTGGCGGCCACAGTGATCACGTTAGGCTTCCTGTGGGTCGCAGGAAAGATTCACTTTCCTACCCACCGTCCTGGCAGCTCGACGAAGCCGTACACCCCGCCGAACGATCCCTTCTGGCCCCCCTCGATCCCCACACCCCCAACGCCCCCTGCTGATCCGTTTCCACCGGTCTACCGTTAGCCGCCTGGTCATCTACACATCCACCTCCCAAGAGATACGGACCCGTCCAGCCGGCATCTGACCTACCCTGCTGCCAGCTCGGCCGCGCGGAGCGCGGCCCGCTTGCCTCGCGCGCAGCGCGAGGCTTCGCGGTTGGAGCGCAAGCGGAAACCGCAGCTACCCCGTGGCACAGCACTACGACGCCGTCCACCGCT
>NZ_JBSFKD010000038.1:0-71246 GCF_053598395.1 Streptomyces sp. NPDC001135
ACCTGTTGAGGTGCTGGACCGGCACCTGCACCACCTGCGGCCGACCCCTGCCGACCAGCAGAACCAGAGCCAGAACCTAACGAAGCACTACTAGGACTTGTCCGGTCGATCATGTTCGGAGCCAGCTGACCAGGGCGGTGAAGACGGAGCCGCGCCTGTCGTCACACAGTCCGCCACAGCTTGCGTCGCCTGGGCAATGAACGGTGGGGGTGGAGATGGACGTGCAGTACGCGCCGCGGGTGCGGCACCTCCAGACGGACCGCCAGCCATCGCCGGGGGAGCCTCCCCGTGCTCGTCCCTCAGTCGGCGGGACGCGAGGCGGTGGTTGAGCACCGCACGCCACCACTCCAGCCGGTCCGCCGACGCCTGAGGGAGGGCACGCACGAAGACGCGCGCCAGGGCGAGCAGGGTGGTGGTGACGGTGGTCAGGACGACGAGGCACGCCGCGGCCCACGGGGGGACCGCGGAGAGGATGGACAGCACGGAATCTCGGCCTTCCGGAAGCGCGGGGGCCAGGTCTGGTCTGACGACAGACCCAACCAGAGTCTCGCCGAGGGGCGTGCTGTCGGAGCGAGGGTGCTGCCCGTGATGTCGGGAGGTCGCTCGACTCGGCCCCGTCAGAGGTGGCCCGTCACCGGGTTCGGCATGCCGGTGACGCTGTTGGCGCCACGTCTGGCATGTGCATCCCCCTGACCACTGACTTCCGTTGCCCTGGTGCATTCCCTCCGTGGAGATTCCTACACCCACCACCGGCTACCGCGGGGCGCGGCAGGATGTTCCCCATGGGAGAGCAGTGGGGAACCGTCGCTGCCCTGATCGGCGTGGGTGGCACCTTCGCCAACAGCAGCCCTCAACCGGGCCGGCACGCCTCACCCGCCATCACGCACCAACTCGTTATTGGGCGTGGAGACCGCGCGGGAAGGCATCCGGGTCAACGCCCGTGCCCCACCCCGGTCAACCCCCCTTCTGCGGAAGCTGTTCGCCACGGACCCAGAGCGGGCTGCGCGAGGCCTGGTGCACATCCCGGTCGGCCGATTCGCGGAGGCTGAGGAGATCGCCGCGGCGGTCGCGTTCCTCGCCAGCGGCCACCCCTCCTTTGTGAACGCCGCCGACTTCCTGGTGGACGGCGGGATCTCGGGCGCGTACGTGACACCGTTGTAAGGCGGGCGGGACGGCCAATCCCGCCGTCAGTGCGTGAGGGTAGGGTGCCGCTGTGGATATGGCGACCCCTGGGTGGTATCCGGACCCGTGGCATGAGGCCGGCGGCCCGGCCGGGCATCGGTGGTGGGACGGCACGACCTGGACCGAGCATGTGCAGGCGCCACAGCCGCCCGGCGGGGGCAAGCGGCGCCGCGGCCTGGTCGTGGGCCTCATAGCCGGCGCCCTCGTGCTGGTCGCCGGGGGCGTCACGGCGGCGGTGGTGCTGACCGGCGGCGACGGCGGTCGCAAGGCGCCGTCGGCCCACGGTTCTGCCTCCCCTGACTCGCACGCGCCGAGCCCCTCGGCGTCGCACCGCGCCCAGCCGAAGCCTTCCGGATCCGCGGGCGAGGACCGCCACCATGGCGGGAGCCGGCCCCCGGGGCAGCGCCCGGCCGTCACCGGACACGTCGACGACGCGGTCAACGGCCTTCGCGTCCCCGTGCTGCGCGGCTGGCGGGGCACTTCCACCAAGACCGGCGCGGGCCTCGGGTACGGCACCGTGTACCACTGCCCGGCGGTGCCCGCCGACTCCTGCCTGCCCGGCGGGGCGTACACGCGGGGCATCGCCCATCCTGGCGACCTGACTCTCAAGGAGCTGGCACAGGCCGAAATCGGCGAGGTCGCGCAGAGCACGTACGGGACCAACACGAGCGGCCGGAAGGACTACGGCGGCATCACCGGACATCGCCGGACCGCTGCGGGGGCTGTGACGGTTGCGGGCCGGAAGGGGTACTTCATCCGCTGGAAGATCAGCACGGACACGGGGGCCGGCGCCGTCGTGGAAGCGGTGGTGTTTCCCTCGCCGCGGGTCCAGGGCCGCTATCTGTTGCTCGGCTTCGGCTTCGACAACAACAGCAGGGGCCCGTCCGTGACGGACATGCAGTGGATCACTGATGGCATCGAGCGCCTCGACGGCGGCGGTAGCGGTAGCGGCGGCAGCAGCGTCTGACCGGGGCGCCGCCCGGCCGTCACAGAAACGTCCGGCTTTCTCCGCGATACGTCGGCACGGTCGCCGTGACCTCGTCGCCCTCGATCAGGTGCAGCGTGTCGAACCCTTCGCACAGCTCGCCCGTCTTGGCATGCCGGAACCACACCTTGTCGCCGATGAGGAGGTCGTTGGCGGGCGCGCCCAACGCAGCCGGTTGCGGCCCCGCGGCGCCCCACGCACCACCCCGACACAGCCAGCCGACACGGCCGCTGCTCCCGAAGCCTGGATTCCGGCATTTCCGCAAGACCCAGTGCCAATGATCAAGAGGAAGACAGGCAAGCGGCGCCAGGACGGTCGGCCCGGTGTCCGGGGCGTCGCTGAGCAGGGCGCCGATGCAGATCAGGAAGTCTCATGCCGCAGCGGCGGCCGTCACCAGCTCGGGGAGCCGCTGCTCCCGGCATGTGCGCTCCGGCTTTCGCACGGCGATCCACAGCCGCGGCCAGTGCCGCACGAGCAGTCCGGCGGCACACTGGGCAGGCTGAAGGAAGATGTCGTGCATGTCGTGGCGGCTCTCCCAGCGGACCCGGTAAGCGGCGCGGGCCGTGGAACCAGGCGATTGCGAACTCGGCGACCCAGCACGTCCCGCCCAGGCCCGAGCCGTGCGGCGGTCCGCGCCTGGCTTTCTTCGGGGCGATGCCGCGCTCACGCAGACGGCGGCGGTGGCTGTCGTGGTCGTAGCCGCGATCGGCATTCACCGCGCGGGGCTTGCGCCGGGGCCAGCCCCACTTGCCCCGCACCGGCGGCAGGGTGGGAGTCGGCGTGGAGCGCAGCCTTCTGGCGTGGTGGCACAGGCGAAGAAGCCGCGTCCGAAGCGGCCTGCGATCCGGCTTGGTGAGATCGACACGGTGGCACTTGTGGACCGGCTCCGGGATATGTACCAGGCGGGCGCTGAACCGGAGTTCGAGTGCTTCCCGGCTTCCGACGAGTTGCCGCTGGTGCTGAAGCATGCGGAGAGGACAGCCAGCGAGCTGGAGGGCGACACGGCCGCGGTCGACCGGAAGGACGTGATGGGCGAGGCTGCGGTCATCCGCACGAAGCTGTGGCAGTACCTGCGGGAGCAGGCGGATGCCGGGCAGATCACGGCCATCGAGGCGGGGCGGGCAGTCGGCATGCCCCGGCACCGGTTCAACGAGGCGCTGGGCGTGGTCTGGAAGGTCGACGGCCCATGCCCTGGGCGTAGGGCGTGATCTCCGAGCCATCTGGTGTCGACCACTCTCTGCCGCGGCGGGGTGCTCTGCCGGTGCTCTCCGCAAGCGACTGCATCCTTTGGCCTACTGTGTTTTCGGCCCTGCGGAGGACGACCTTGCGGTGCCGCCGCGAGAGGGTTGATCCGTGCGAACAACCATCGGATACACCGTCGAAAGCATCGGCTACGTCGTAGGAGCGCAGGGGCTCGTCAGCTTCGTTTCGCAGACCTTCTTCGGCACGGAGTGGGGCTGGATGCACAACATCGTCGACCTGCCGTCCACCGCTTACCTCGGCATCGTCGTCGTGGGGCTGGCGCTCATCGTCGGCGGGGTGAAGACGCGGAAGGTGGCGGAGCGCCAGGAGGCCGCCTGACCGGCGCGCCTTTCAGCCCCCGCGACTCCCATTTCCGTGTCGTAGCGGTCGAAGCCCGCAAGCCGCCCGCCGCGTGACCCGCGCTTACAGCAGGCGGCCCTGTGGTGGCTCTGCTCCGGACCGGTCGCCAACTTGTCACAGAGCCGGAAGAGGTTGCCCCGGTCCCCGGTGCGATCGCCCGCGCGATCCGGTATCGCTGATACAAAGCCGAAACGACTGGGTTCGCTGAGCAAACGCCTCGATTGGACGAGCACGGACAGCCGCACGTGAAGCGGCCGCCCCACCGACTGGTGCCCGCCCCGTTCCGTCACCCCGCGAACGCCGTTTCGTCGGTAGCTCACGTGATGGGTGACGCGGTGGAAGTCCAGGGGGTCCGCCGCCAGCGATCCGCCCAGCAGCGCCCGCTCAGGCTCCTTCCACACCCCGGCCTCCTGCCACTCGGCCAGCCACCGCCAGCAGGTAGGCCCGGGCCGAACCCAGACTCCTGCGCGGAGGGGTGACGGCGTCCCGCCATGGTGCGAAACCACCGCCGCCCTCCGACCCAACCCTTGCCTCACCTATCGATATTCGATAGATTCCCATCGTAGCTCGATGGAATGGTGGGGCATGGGACAGCTGACAGTGCGCGCGCTGCGCGTCGTGCTCGTGGTGGTGCTCACCGGCACCGTGTTCGTACAGGCATTGATGATGTGGGCGTTGGTCAGCGGGAGGGACCCGGAGGACGGGTCGCTCCCACTGACCCCGCTGCGCGTGATCACGATCCTGGGCATCGGGACGGCCCAGGTCGCCCTGGTCTGTGTATGGCGACTGGTAACGATGGTGCGACGCGGAACCGTGTTCTCCCACGCCGCCTTCCGGTACGTGGACGTCATCATCGGCGCGATCGTTGCGGCTGCTCTCCTGTGGTTCGCGGTCACGGCCGTGAATGCGCCCGGTCAGCGGGACGACCCGGGCGTCACCCTCATCATGGGCGGAATTGGCGTGGCCATCCTGGGAGTCGCGCTCATCGTGCTCGTGCTGCGGATGCTGCTCGCCCAAGCCGTGGCCCGCGACGCCGAAGCGGCGCAGATGCAGGCCGAGCTGGACGAGGTGATCTGATGCCGATCGCCGTCGACATCGACGTGATGCTGGCCAGGCGGAAGATGTCCGTGGGTGAACTCGCAGACCGCGTAGGGATCACGCCCGCCAACCTGGCCGTACTCAAGAACGGCCGCGCCAAGGCGGTGCGATTCGCGACGCTCGCCGCGCTCTGCGAGGTGCTCGAGTGCCAGCCAGGCGACCTGCTGCGCTGGGAGGCCGAGGACACCGCGGACGAATGAACCGTGCCTGCCGACGCGTCATCGCCGATCCCGCTCGCCTTTGACCAACTCCGCGAGCATCCCGGGTCCGTACCCGGGGAGACGCCGGGCCTGCTGGAGCATCTGGCCGAGGTGCCCGATCCTCTCGTGACGCTCCGCGGAGAAGGCGTCCAGCGCCTCATGTCGGGCACCCTGGCCTCCGGACGGCAGGTCATCCAAGGCGCCAACCCGTAGCCTTGCCCCAGTGATCCACAGGAAGCGACTCGTCGACGACCTCTTCGGTCAACGAAGGACGCTGAGCAATCAGCACGAGGTATTGCCTCCAGGGTTCGGCGCCCGCTACCTGACGCCGTAGGCACTCCGAGGGTACGGGCCGGGCTGCCTCCTATGAGGCCGAACTGCCCGACCCCACCCGCCTGCCGACCGGTCGGCAGAGCCAAAGCGATGTCACCAGCCTCATCTTGGGCCATCTCCGCAGGCCTGGGGAAGCACCGCCCACCTCGTCGAAACGCTCCGGGCCCGGCGGGACCGTCCCCGCGCGAGCGGGGAATCCCGAGCACACCTACGCGATGGACCACGAGAGCGCGAAGGGAGATGGACATCGTGACCCTGCCCTACTGCGCCGCCTGCGGGCCGCGCGCTGGAGGCGCACTTCCTGGGCGAGGTCATGGGCGGGTGCGCTGGCGACCTGGCCGCGGGCGCAACTCGGCGGCACCCCCAGGAGTTCGACGGCGTGGTGCCAGCGCTACTGATTTCGACGCTTCAGGGTGACGGCGGCGGGAGGCCGACCCAGAGTCTGCTGACTTCCGCCACCTCGAAGCGCCAAAGACAGCAACGGCCCCTCGCTCACGACCGATGAGTGAGGGGCCGTCCCGTTTCCCCGGTCCCCTACGGAAGGCCGGCACGGTTCGCCATCATGCGCAGCGCCTCGTCCAGCGCCTTGCGTTGCTCCTCCGTCAGCCCGGCCACGAACTCCTCGTCCAGGGCCCGGGCCAGGGACGTGCAGCGGTCCAGCAGGCCTTGCCCCTCCTCGGTGAGTGTCAGCACCTGCCGTCGGCGGTCCTGGGGATCCCGGATCCGCTGAACCGCGCCGAGACCCTCCAGGTGGTCGGCCAGCGACACCATCAGGCTGGGCGCAACCCCCATCCGCATGGCCAGTTCCTGCTGGGACGCCACGGCAGCACGGCGGAGCGCAGCCATCAGACCGACGTGCTTGGGTTTGAGGCTCAGCCCCTCGATCTCCCGTGCAAACCGGTCGGTGACCTCCGTGCCGAGAGTGCCGAGCCTGAACACCACAGTCGAGGTCAGGCCCGAGGCATCGCCGGCTGTCGCCCCATTGACATCGCTCATGGGGAAAATGATAGCTTCCAAAAACCATTCAGAGCCAGAATGATTCACGGAGAGACGTAACTGTGAACTCGTCCATGCTCCAGGCCATCCTCATTGCCGCGAACGGCCTCGCCTCCCTCACCTCGGCTGGCTTCTGCATCGCCGGAATGATCAGGCCTGGCCTCGCCCTGCCCAAGGGCATGGCCGTCAACGGGGGCACACATCTCTACGCGAACGCCTATGGAGCCCGGGCGATCCCCCTCGCCGCCGTCACCCTGGCCCTGTTCGCCATGGGCGACCGGTCCGCCGTCGCCCCCGTTCTCGCCATCGCCGGCCTGGCCCAGACCGGCGACTCCGCGATCGGCGTACAGCAGCGCAACAGGGGCATGACCATCTCCGCCGGCCTCCTCGGTGTTCTTCACCTCGCGTCGGCGTGGTGGTTCCACACGCACTGAACGCTCATTGGCCTGCATCTTCAAGCCAGTCTCAGGGCGGCTGCCTGAGAGATCGGGGAGAGAGCCCGGTTTCCGTGATGAAGCCGTCGAGGAGCTTGGAGCGATACCGGAGCCGTTGGAGCGAAACTGAAGCCGTCTGAGCCGGCTGCGTACGAGTGCTTCGAGTCGACCAAGCGCGACAGGTGCGAGGCTCGCCAGGCTGTAGCCGCCCCCTGCCGGGCGGACGCCTTTTCACCGGGCTGTACGTCGAGGCCGCGCGACGCACCGGCCGGGTCAGGCCGCCAAGGCCGGGGACCCGGTCACCGTCCTCTCACTTGAGCCCGAGCCTTACGCCGGAACCGGCTTCTTCCCGCGCTGAATCCCACCTGAGAAGCTCAGCCATCGTTCTTCGGACCTAGCACATTGATCGGCGCGGGGCTGCTGGCGCCGAGGAGCCGGGGCTCCATGGCCCCTTCGGAGTTTGTACCGACGACGACGGCCTAGAGGTTGTCCCGTAACCGGTGGGGCGGTTGTTGCGTTGGCTGGGCATGGGTGGGGTGATCTCAGCGGATGATCCGAAGTGGATCGAGCCGTTCTCCGGGCTGAGCGAGTCGCAGTTCGCCAGACTGGTGGCGTTGGTGCGGCGTCGCGGTGGTGATGTTCAGCGCGGCCGTCCTTGGCGGCTGCCGCTGGAGGACCGGGTGTTGCTGGTGGCGACGTACTGGCGCACGAACTTGACGTTGCGGCAGGTGGCGCCGTTGTTCGGGGTCTCGAAGTCTGCGGCTGACCGCATCCTCGATCACCTGGCGCCCTTGCTGGCCATCTCGCCGGCCCGGCGGCCACGCAAAGACACCGTCTACATCATCGACGGGACCCTGGTGCCCACCCGTGATCGCAGCGTGGCCGCGTCCAGTAAGAACTATCGGTACTCGACGAACCTGCAGGTCGTGATCGACGCCAACAGCCGCCTGGTGGTGGCGATCGGCCTGCCGCTGCCCGGCAGCCGCAACGACTGCCGGGCGTTCACGGAGTCCGGCGTCGACCGGGTCTGCCGCGGCGCACCGACCATCGCCGACGGCGGATACCAGGGCACCGGCCTGCTCATCCCGCACCGCAAACGACGAGGTCAGATGCACCTCAGCCCACGGCAAGAGGCGGAGAACGCCGTCCACCGCCGGGCGCGGGCCCGGGTGGAACACGCCTTGTCCCGGCTGAAGAACTGGAAAATTCTGCGGGACTGTCGACTCAAGGGCCACGGCGTTCACCACGCGATGCTCGGCATCGCCCGGCTCCACAACCTGGCCCTCGCTGGATAACTCACGCCCCATACGGGACAACCTCTAGCACCGAGGGCACTGGAGAGCACGTATGACCAGGCCAATGACGATCTCCGGTGTTCCCGTGATCACGTCGTCACGAGCTCTGCTGGAATCGCTCCGCAGCCGGAGCAGGGGTGTCGTAGTAGCCAGGCTGTGCCACCAGGACCGAGTTGAAGTAGTGGCCCTGCTCTTCCTCTGACTCGTCGTCGGCGGCGAACGGGCGCCAGAAGCTCAGCAGCAAGTCCTGGGCGATGAATGAAGCAGCGTCGTCGGGATCTTCCTGGATGGAGGTGACCTCACCTACGCGCCGGATGACCTCTCGGCCGGAAGCGCGAACACGTCCACACCCTGGAAGAGCACTCGGTCCGTCGCTGTCGACGGTCTCCCCAGTTCGATGGCTTCGAGCATGTCGCGCACTCAGTGGATGCTGATCATCAGTCCGCTGGGACGGAAAACGTGCTGACCAGGCCGGTCGGACTCCGATACTGCGGAAGGATCACGGAGCGAGTCCAGTGCCGTGTTGGCCGCGTGCCGAGTCATACCGATCCGCAAGGGGCCGACGCCGGTCGGTGGGGCGAGGTCGAAGTCCATGCGGGCATGATGCCAAGCGGGCCTGTCAACGAGTGGGCTCTCGTGCAAGGGTGTCCTCGCCGCCGGTGTGCCCGCTGAAGAGGGCGTCGTGCATGACCGCGTCGGGGGATGTGCTCTCTTCCGCGAGTCGCGGCCACGGCTCGGTAGCCGACCGTCTCCGGTGGGTGTCGATCATGTACGAGAGCACCCCTGAGTGGCGTGTCAGCGTCACGCTCGGCGCCGTCGCCATGTCCGCCGCCTTCTCCTGCCCGGTCTACACCTCGGTAAGGCTCCATGGAGTGCTCGGGCTGAGCCCGGTCGGCATCGCCACCGACACCGCCGCCCACTCGTGGGTCTCATGTCCACAACACCGCCCACACACCACCCTGCCGGCCGCCGATACCGGTGCGACCGGCGACAACCCGGCCGTCACGCAACTCGACTGATTCGTAACATGAGTTCCGGCAGGCACTCGGTCGGCCGGCCGAGCGCCTGTTCCTTCGGAAAGAACGCCTCCGCGAGGGCAAACGCCATGCCCCAAGCCGTCCTCGCTCTCGCGCGCCGCCCTCACGCCGGACCGCACCGGACGGCACGTGCCGACGACCGCCGCCCCAGTCACTCCTCCCACGAACAGGCGAAACCCGTGACACAACACCAAGCCGCCACCACCCCCTACAACACCGGCATGCTCGGCAACGACGACCCACAAGAACGCGACCGCCTGGAGTCCATACAGCGCAGCGTGGACGCGTTCACCACAAACATCATCGACGGCCTTCCCGTCCAGCCGTCCTGGAACTGCCTGGAACTGGGCGCGGGCGCCGGCTCCATCGCCTACTGGCTCGCCGCCCGCTGCCCGGACGGCCGCGTGGTCGCCGTCGACCTCGACACCCGCCATCTCGAGGCCGGCCGGGCCGCCAACCTGGAGATCCAGGAAGCCGACATCACACACCACGACTACGCGCCCGGCACCTTCGACCTCATCCACGCCCGCTACCTGTTCTGTCACCTTCCCGACCGGGACGAGATGATCGCCCGGGCCGCCGGCTGGCTCTCCCCCGGTGGCTGGCTCGTCGTCGAAGAACCCTACGACCTGCCACCCACCGACTCACCCTTCCCACTGGTCCAGCGCCTCCTCACCGCCTACCAGCACACCTGCCGGCAGCACGGCGCCGACATGACCTGGGCCCGCAGACTGCCCGCGCTGCTCGCCCGCAACGCACTGACCGAGGTGACCTACGCCGGAAACCTCGGCCGCATGGGGGGAGGCGACAAGGACCGCTGGCGCCCGCTCATCCAGCGAACGGCCCCCGCCCTCCTGGCCGACGGCCTCGTCACCGAGAAGGACCTCGGCGAGTTCACCGAACTGCTGCAGGACCCGGCGTTCATCGACATCCCCCAGATGACCGTCTCCGCCTGGGGCCGCCGCCCGCCGCACACCCCACCGCCGACCACACCGGCCGACGGCACACCGTGACACACGCTGGTTCGAGTCCTGCCCTCTCCGCCCCATGCAGCACCGCCCTCACCGGGGCCTGCCCGGTGAGCAGGGGCGATGTCGAGAGCGGGCCAGTTGGTCCTACGTTGGTGGCGGGTTGGACGGGCCGTCGTAAGGTCCAGAGATCCAGAGGCACCGGGCATGGCTTTCAGTTGGTTAGCCTTGATGGTTCCCTGCACCTGGCCGCCTCGCCAAGTGCCGTACTTCTCTCGGGCAGGTGGGCCCACTGCGTTCCGGTCTGGAACGTGAACGCGATCGCGTCGATCACCTCCCGGGGATCACGCCACCGGCCACGCCGTTTCGGCGTCCGGTCTGGGAGTAACGGCTCGATGCGCGCCCCCTGCGCGTCAGCCAACGGCACACACAGACCAATGGCCGGTAGGGCTGAACGAAACAACCCATGCGTCAGGCAGGGCTCTGCTCAGCAAGTGCTCTGTTCCTGCAGGCCGTTGAGACACCATGTCATGTTCACTCACCGCCACCCGATAAGGAGGCCAGCCCGGTGCATCGTGACGGGCAGCCGGCGAACGGCCGCAGCATCTCACCAGATCGGCTCGCTGAGATCGAAGAGATCACTGACGGCGTCACGCGCTGGGCCGCGAAACACCACGATATCGTGGGCGTGCTCCTCGTCGGCTCCTGCGCCCGAAATGCCGCCCGACCTGACTCCGACATCGACCTGGTCCTCCTCACCACGGACGAGAGCAGATACGCGGACGGCGTATGGGCCGACGGGCTCGCCCTCGGCACCTTGATAGGGACTCAGTCATGGGGAGCGGTCGTAGAACGACGCTTCTCCACCACCTCGGGCCTGGAAAGAGAGCTGAATTTCGGTGGCCTCAGCTGGGCAAGCACCGCCCCTGTCGATCCCGGCACAGAGCACGTGGTCGCCGATGGAGCCCGCATTCTGCGCGACCCCGCCGGTGTCCTGAGCAGCCTTCTGCAGACCTGCCAGGCGACGTCCGCACAGCCCCCGGCGTCCACACCTTCCTGGCCCCGCTGCGGACACGGTACGACTGCCCCTCCCTTCGTCGGCTGCCGGGGCATTCGTATCCACCACGACACCTGCTGTCTGGCCCATTTGGCCGACGCCGACCGCACCACGCACCTTGCGGGGCCGACCCCGGAGCCGACGTCGACTATCGCGGCACTCCGTTCACCGAACCCCTCCTGCGTGACCTTCTCCGCACCCTGCACGACCCTGCCACCGGCAAAGCACGATTGGGCAATGCGCGTTTCGACGGAGCGAGGTTCTCCGGCGTCGCGGGGTTCGACGGAGCCACCTTCTCCGGTATCGCACCGGGTTCGCCGGCACACAGTTCATGGACCACGCTGAATTCAGCCTGGTGATCTTCACCGGCCCCGCCGGCTTCCCCCGTGCGGGGTTCCAGGGACCCGCCGGGTTCTCCGGTACGACGTTCAAGGGGGTCGGCGGGTTCACCGGGGCGACATTCAGCGCCCATGCCGGGTTCGCCGGCGCGACGTTCTTTGGGCCTGCCGAGTTCGACGAGGCCGCGTTCACCGGCGCCGCCAGGTTCCGCCGGGTGGCCTTCACCGGTCCAGCAGGCTTCGTTCGGCGCCAGGTTCTCCGGGCCTGCCGAGTTCGACAGGGCGGCCTTCACCGGCGCCGCCAAATTCGACGGGACGGCCTTCACCGGCCCTGCAGGCTTCCGCCAGGTTGAATTCTCCAGTGACGTCCGGTTCGGTGATGCGACATTCGCACTGGACGCCGCGTTCCGTGAGGCGAACTTCCCGTCTCTCTCGACGCTGGAGCCCATGATATGCGCTGGTCAGGTCGATCCGTCGGACAGCGCTTTCGGCGCACCCGCGATATTGGAAATCGCGGCAGCCGAGGTCCAATGCGTTCGGACTCGGTGGGATTCCATGGCAACCCTGCGCCTGCGGTACGCCAGCGTGAACCTCAGCCGAGCGGTACTGGCCGCACCTGTGCCCCTGACCACCACACCACAGCTCACCGCCACCAGGCACACAGCGGAAGCAACACTTCTGGGCGACCGCGACCCGAGTGTGAAGGTCACTTCAGTGCCGGGCGTGGACGCTGCACATCTGGTCCTGACCGACACCGACTCGAGCGACTGAGCCTTTGCCGACCTGGCTGATGAGCAGGTTGGCGAGCTCCTTGGTCAGGGTGCGGGCCGCTGAAGAAAGTCCTGCACGAGCGGATCAGGCTCGCCCGTCTCGGGATCAAGGCCCGCAAGCCAGCGGCGCTGCTGCTCACGCCAGTGCACGAAAGGAGCAGTCGCGCCCCAGAGGGAGGCGTCACCAAGAGGGCATACGTCGAACTCGGCTCGCATCATCTTGACCAGGAAGTCGACCATGCCGCAGTCGAAGAGTGCCCATCTGGAGTCGCCGTAACGGATCTGTCGACGCCAGGCCACCACCGGCCACTTGTCCGGGTTCCGGTCAAGCATCAGCCAACCCAACTCGTTGGCATTGCAGCCAGAGCCCCAGGGCAGAACGGCACCGCTGGCCGCCGCGATGCCGGGGACACCGCCCTCCCTGTCCCACAGGTCCTGAAACGTAGGCTTGCTGTCCAGAATGCTCCCAGGATCCCACTGCAGGTAGTCGACAGGCACAGGTCCCAGGATTCCGAGTTCTCCGATATCACCCGCGCCGTAGACGGACATGAAAGCTCGGTAATCGCTCGGGAGACGGGTACCCAGCACCTGCTCCGCTGCCGGCCAGTCCACTTGCTCATCAGCCCCGTGCTGTGGGGAGACAAGACTGAGCAGCGCCTGCAAAGAGTTCTGGACGGACACGGCACTCCCTCGATCGGCGTCGGAGGCTCACCGTAGCTGCATGCACTGACAGGCCCCACGCCACACCCGTCCAACAGTGAGCCTTTGCCAAGCTGAGGGCAGAGCTCGGCTGTTGGGCTGACAACGTTCTCGCGCTCGCCCACCTGCGGGTGGGACACACCTATGCCCAGCTCGCGGCCGGATTCGGCGTCGGAACAGCGACCGCCTACCGCTACGTCACCGAGGCCGTCGATCTCCTGGCCACCCTCGCGCCCACCCTGGCCGACGCCGTCCGCGCCGCGTCGGTGAAGGCGTACCTTCTCCTGGACGGCACACTTCTGCCGATCGACCGCATCGCCGCAGACCGGCCCTTCTACTCCGGCAAGCACAAGAGACACGGGATGAACGTGCAGGTCCTCGCCGATCCCTTTGGCCGGCTGTGGTGGGCCTCACCGGCCCTGCCTGGCGCTGTCCATGACGTCCGCGCGGCCCGCGAACACGGAATTGTCGACGCCCTTGCCGAGGCCGACATCACCTGCTGGGCCGACAAGGGCGGATCCTCCGCAAGTTCCGGTGCTCGACGACCCGGATCACCTGCCTTGTCCAGGCCGTCCTCACCCTCCGCGGGGCCCGCCCGGTGAAATGATCCAGAAGAAACCCCTAGCCGTGACCGCACAGCGCGTGGTCGGTGAGTGTCTGGACGGCCTGGTTGACCTTCGTCTGATCGACCAGGGCGGTGGTGGTGGTCACCGACACGGTCACGGCCCGACGGCCGTCCTCGCTCACGGCGGGCCTGGTGTAAACGCCGAGCCCGTCGCCCTCGTGCAGGTAGTACACCCCGCCGCATGTCAGCGGGATCTCGCGCAGGCCAAGTCCGTACCCGCCCCGCTTGCCAGTCGGCGGCACCGGCAGATCGTCGTACGGGACGGTCTCGCGCATCTGCCGCCACTGCTGGGCCGGCAGCAGCTTCCCCGCCGCCAGCGCCTTGAAGAAGATGTCAAGGTCGGACGCGGTGCTGACGACGCCGGAGTCCGCGGTGTGCTGGAGGCTCTGCTCGGTCAGGTCGAGCGGTGTGCCGCCGGGGCCGTCGACCGTGACCCGCACATGCGGGCCGAGCAGGAAGGGGTTATCGCCGGGGATGTAGGTGTGCCGCAGCCCGAGGGGGGCGATGATCCGATGCTCGACCTGCTCCCGCCAGGTAGCGCCGCCGGCGTCCGCCTTCTGGGCGATCATCGCCGCGAGCAGATAGTTGGTATTGGAGTACGACCACTGCCGCTGCGACCCTGCGGGTCCCGGCGTGAACAGGGGGCGGTGCCGCATCGCGATGGCGACCAGTTCCCCCGGCGGCGTCGCGTCGTAACGGCTCTCCTCGAAGTGGTTGAGGATGCGGTCTTGCACCTCGGGGTCGGTGATGTAGTCGTAGATGCCGCTCGTCTGCTGGAGCAGGTCCCGTACCGTGATGCGTGACCCGTCGTTGCCGTGCCCGTCAACCACGCCGGGCAGCCAGTGCTCGACCGTGTCGTCGAGCGAAAGCCTTCCCTGCGCGACCAGTTGAAGTACGACCACCGCCGTGAATGCCTTCGTGGTACTCGCCACCCGGAACTGCGCGTCCCAGGGCACCGGCGCTTTTGATCCGACCCCCGCCGTGCCGTACCGCGCTCGCAGCACTCCCTGCGGCCCGTCCAGCCGCGCGACGACGTTCACGTCCCCTCCCCCGGCCGTCCTGACCGCGGCGAGGTCACGCCTCAGATCGGCGGTGGTGTAGGTGGCGTGACTCGGCGACGCGACCGGCTCCGGCTGCTGGCGCCCGGCCGTCTGCGCTCCCGCAGGCATCACCGCCAGCACCGACGCCGCCACAACGGTGAGTGCGACGGCGGTCCTCCTGATGGCCCCTGACATGGCAACGTACATGCTGATCCCCCTTGGCTGACGGCCGACGTGCGGCGCTGACCTGACAAGACCCCAGTCAAGCCGCCAGCCGATGCCCGGCACATGGTGTTGCCACCCCAGGCACGGTGGGGACAACCCCCGTGCCCCCGACCGCCTGGTGCGGTGACCGCAAACGTGTCACGGGCCGACCAAGGGCCGGGGCGTCGGGGTGCGACCTTCTCCAGGTAGCCAGTGACGGCTCGCTCTGCGGCGTAGGCAGTGCGGTCGCCCTTCTCTCTCGGTGCGGAACCGGCCTCGGGGAGCGATGGAACAGTGGTTGGCGTTGAGCATTGACCGATGTCATGGACGCCGTGGTACAGCGAGGCGACAGAGGGATGTCGCCCGGCGTTCTTGCCGGTCTTGGCATCGCCGCTTCCGCCGCCTCGCCGTCCGGCGGAACCAGTTCCTCGACCCGCGTCAGCGCGTGCCGCACCTCCTCGCGGGAGGCGACGGTCTCCACCGCCCGCCACAACGCGGCCACGTCCAGGTCGGCCCGGCACGCGTCGACCAATTCCATCTCCTCGATCAGGTCCCGCGAAGCCTTCGCCAGCGTCCGCGACGCGTTCTCCCACCGGGGCAGCCTCGCCAGACGCTCCCTCTCCGTCGCCCGACGCGCCGTGCTGATCAGCCGCACCTGCATCAGCAACGCAAACAGGTCCAACGCGTCATCGATGGCGGCGGCCTCCAAATGACGGACCACCGCGGTCAGCATGGCCGTCCGCTTCGGCTCCGGCATGCGGGCCAACGTCGGCGCCTTGCTTCCCAGCCCCTGCCGTGCCAGCGCCGCCAGGCGGTTCGGAGGCACCCGGGACAGGTTCACCCGGCCAAGCCGCAGGCCGGCGATCTCGTGGACGCGTTCCAACGTCGAAGCCTTGTGTTCGCTGGACCCAGGGATCAGGCCGTCGAGGACGTCGACGACGAACTGGGACGCGGGGCATGGCTTCGAACTCGTCTCGTGAGTCGTCGTTCGGCACTGTGTGCCCATCAGGTGACGGATGCTCAGCGATGGCTGGGCCCGCCGGTCAGTCGATGCCTTCGATGATGCGGAAGTCGCGCTCGACGCCGTCGGGGAGGGCCACCAGCGCCTTCTGGTATGCCTCGCTCTCGTACGCCGCGACGGCCTGTTCAAAGCTGTCGAACTCGATCAGAACGACGCGTTGCGTGATTCCGGCCTCGTGGGCGACGACTCGACCGCCACGGGACAGGACGCGCCCTCCCCCAGCCTGGACAGCCGGACGGGCCAGCTTGTTGTAGGCAGTCAGCCTCTCGGGATCGGAAATGGCGGGGTAGACACTGACCCAGTAGCCCTTAGCCATGGAAACCTCCTGTCGGCCGGACACGTCCGACTTCGAATTGACACTCAGATCGATCGATCCCGGCGACGGGTACTGCGGTCAGTTGAATCGTCATACGCGCAGGTTAGGGCTTGATGTGCGGTCGAGGGAAAGACCGGTACGAGATAGGCTCAGAACGGATCGTTATCAATCGGCAGGGAGGGCACGTGGCGCCGGATACGGTGAGCCTGCGGTACTTCCTGGTGCTGGCGCAGGAGTTGAACTTCACCCGCGCCGCCGCACGGATCGGTATCGCACAGCCCGCACTCAGCGCACGGATGCGCCGATTGGAGGCGGAACTCGGTACGGCCCTGCTGGTCCGCAACACGCGTAGCGTCGTATTGACCACGGCCGGTGCGGCCTTGGCGGAGTCCGCGCCGCCCGCGCTGGCGGCACTGGACCGGGCATGGGACACCGCCCGGAGCGCGGCGGCCGGTGAACTGGGCACGCTGCGCATCGGATACAGCCTCAGCACCGGGGCCGAGACGGCACCAACCCTGGTGGACAGGCTCATTCGC
The DNA here is from genome assembly GCF_053598395.1 of Streptomyces sp. NPDC001135. Classification (NCBI taxonomy): domain Bacteria; kingdom Bacillati; phylum Actinomycetota; class Actinomycetes; order Kitasatosporales; family Streptomycetaceae; genus Streptomyces; species Streptomyces sp. NPDC001135. The sequence continues at coordinate 16,737 of NZ_JBSFKD010000038.1, forward strand.
AGCAGCCCGGGACTCGAGGTCGGCGCGGTCCCGATGGCGACACCGGAGATCTCCCCCGCGGTCGCCGACGGCCGCATCGATGCCGGGATCACCCGCGGTGAACAGCCGGGCCGTGGCGTGCGCCGGTTCCTGCTGCGGCGTCAGCGCGTCGGGGTCCAGCTGGCGCAGCACCATCCGCTGGCCGAACACCCGGAGATCGAGATCGCCGACGCGGCCGCGTATCCGCTGCGACTCCCGGACCGTGCGGCCAACCCCGTGATCCACGATCAGCTGTCCGCACTGTTCCGAGACACCCGACCACACCCCCGATTCCACACGCCCGCAGTCTCTTTCGACATGTCCCAGCGCGACCTGCGCGACGGGGTCACCCTCGCCCCGGCCGGAGAAGCCGCGGTCACGGCACAACCGGCCGGTCTCACCTGGCGACCGCTGCGGGGCGCGCCCAGCCTGACGATCCACCTGGTCCTCCCACGCGAGCAGTCGCCGCTACACCGCCGCATCCGTGCCGTCGCCAAAACCCTGGCGCACGAGCTGCACTGGCTGCCGGACTGACGCGCAAGGGGTCAAGCGAGACGGCCGCCTGCGGTGGCGAGGCCGAAGACCTTGCGCCCGGCGGACTTCGCGGTGATGACGACGGCGGTCTTGCTGAATGTCCGACACGACCTCGCCTCGCCGGCGGATCAGCATCCGATGACGGCCCCGGGTCCGGTCCGAGTCGTACACCGCGGCGACGTCCTCGCCCAGCCCGAGATCTCGGCGGATACCGCGCCTTCGCCGACGCCGAACCGGACAAGCACGGGTAACCGGCGGGAACGCCCGCCGTCAACGGCGTCCATGACGTCAATCAATGCTTAACGCCAACCACCGTTCCCTTGCGCTCCCCGAGGCCGGGAACGGGCCCTCCAGGGCGCTGCTTCGGACAGCGTGGTTGGTCCGCGTCCGCTGGGGGGCATCTTCGTCGAGGGGCCACAGGTCGGCGATGACCATGTGGTTCGCCTCCCCGTCGAACCGGTGGTCGGACCCGCCGGCGCGGCTGCTGGACGGCAAACGGTGGGAAGCCGTCGCGGAGAACGTCTTGCACGGCCTGGGCCTGGACGAGCCGGTCGGGGAACACCTCGCGGGCGGGTGCGCGCCTTGGATGCGGCCTGGCAGCTGATGGCCGAGCCGCTTCAGGAGGCCGGGGTGAAGCCGGATGTGGTCGCCACCGACAACGCTTCGTACTCCGCCATGGTGTTCCGCCTGTTCTCCCTGCTGGGCTACCACTTCTCCCCGCGGTTCGAGGACCTGGCCGACCAGCGTTCTGGCGTGTGGAGCTGCCCGTTGTGGCGACCTGCGGTTACGGGCCTTTGGAGGCCCTGGCCCGCAACAAGCTCAACCTGAACAAGGGGCACACGCACTGACCGGACATGCTGCGGGTGGTCGGCCCGGTCGACGACACACACCCCCGGAAGGTGAACCGGCGGCTCACCGCGCGGGAGTCCCGGCACAAGCTGGCCCGCGACATCTGCCACGGCAAGCGCGGGCAGACCATGCAGGCGTACCGGGACGGTCAGGAGGACCAGTTCGGCGCGCTCGGCCTGGTGCTGAACGCCGCGATGCTGTGGACGACCCGCCCCTGGACGCCGCGGTCACCACGTTGCGGGAGCTGCCCGCCGACCAGGGCGAACACGGGGTCCTGGACGAGGACGCGGCGCGGCTGTCCCCGCTGCGCCACGCCAACCTCATCTGCCTGGGCCGCTACAGCTTCCGCTCCTCCACCCCGGCGGCCGGCACGCGCCGCGCCTTGCGTGACCCACGGGCCGCCGAGACGGAGGAGGAAGAGGACAGCTGACGGCCGCGGTCAGCTTCCGCAGCCGCACCCGGCGGCGGCCTTCGCCTCAGCCGAGGTCTGCGCGGGATCAACAGCCTGCTCCTCGGGGGTGCAGCAGGCGGTGGTGCCACAGCATGCCTGCGGCGCGCTGTCGGCGCTCTTGCCGAGGGTATCGGCGTCAGCCTTGACGACGTAGAACTCCCACGGCTCCTTGCCGGGCCCGTGGACCCACACCTTGTCCTGCAGGGCGTAGCAGCAGGAGGTGTCGTTCTCCTCGAAGGTGGCCAGGCCCGCCTCCTTGAGCCGGGTGGCGGCGGCCGTGACCTCCTCGGCGCAAGAGACTTCGACACCGAGGTGGTCCAGGCGGGTCTCCTTGCCCGCCTCGCCCTGGATGAGGACGAGCTTGAGCGGTGGCTCGGTGATGGCGAAGTTCGCGTACCCGTCGCGGCGCTTGGCGGGCTCGGTGCCGAACAGCCTGGTGTAGAAGGCGATCGAGCCCTCCAGATCGGCGACGCGCAGAACCAGCTGGACTCGGGACATGACGGTCTCCCTCGGGAAGCAGCTTGCATCGACACCTGTCGATACAAGCGACGTTGCCACCGGATTCGATGGGTGTCAACATAGAGGAATGTCGAAACAAGCTGGTCTGTCCGTGCTCGGCCAGGACACGGCGTGCTGTGTGCCGATGGTCCGCGAGCCGCTGGGCGAGGAGGCCGCGGCCGAGCTGTCGCGGACGTTCAAGGCGCTGTCGGACCCGATCCGGCTGCGGCTGCTGTCGCTGATCGCCTCGCACGAGGGCGGCGAGGCGTGTGTGTGCGACCTCATCGGCCCCTTCGACGTCTCCCAGCCGACGATCTCCCACCACCTGAAGGTGCTGCGTGAAGCCGGGCTGGTCGACTCGGAGCGGCGCGGGACCTGGGTGTACTACTGGGTGCTGCCCGAGGCCCTGGCCAAGCTGTCCGCGCTGCTGCAGACCCCCGCCGTAGCCGCGAAGGCCACCGCGTGAGCGCCGGGGCACCGCTCGTGCGGCGAGTGGCCGCCGAAGCACTGGGCACGGCGGCGCTGGTCGCGGTGGTGGTCGGCTCCGGCATCCAGGCCACCGAGCTGACCCGCGACGCCGGCGTGCAACTGCTGGCCAACTCCCTGGCCACCGCCTTCGGCCTGGGTGTGCTGGTCGCCTTCCTCGGCCCGGTGTCCGGGGCGCACTTCAACCCGGTCATCACCCTCGCCGCGTACGTCACCGGCCGCCGGAGCGGCGACGGCCCCACCCTGGCCGACGTCGCCGTGTACATCCCCGCGCAGACTGCCGGGGCGATCGGCGGCGCGGTCCTCGCGGACGCGATGTTCGCCAAACCGCTGGTCCACTTCTCCAGCCACGACCACTCCGCCGGTCACCTGTGGCTGGGAGAGGTGGTCGCCACCGCCGGGCTGGTCTGGCTCATCTTCGGCCTGGCCCGCGCCAGCCGCGCGCACCTCGCACCGGTCGCGGTCGCCTCCTACATCGGGGCGGCGTACTGGTTCACCTCCTCCACCTCCTTCGCCAACCCTGCGGTGACCATCGGCCGCGCGTTCACCGGCACCTTCGCCGGGATCGCCCCCGCCTCCGTCGCCCCGTTCCTCGCCGCCCAGCTGGCCGGTGCCGTCCTTGGTCTGGCTCTGGTCGCGGCCTGCTTCGGCCACCCGGCCCCTGCGGGCGGCGACGAGGCCGTGGTCCCGCACGGCGAGCAGCAGCCCGCTGTCCCCGCCCCATCTGCCGAAGAAAGCGCCCTGACCTCATGAGCACTCCCGTCATCCCGTCCGTGCTGTTCGTCTGTGTGCACAACGCCGGGCGCTCCCAGATGGGCGCCGCCTTCCTCACCCACCTCGCCGGGGACAAGGTGCAGGTCCGCTCCGCCGGATCCGCCCCCGCCGACGCCGTGAACCCGGCCGTGGTGGAGGCCATGCGCGAGGTCGGCGTCGACATCTCCGCCGAGACCCCGAAGGTCCTCACGGTGCAGGCCGTGCAGTCCTCAGACATCGTGATCACGATGGGCTGCGGGGACGCCTGCCCGTACTTCGCCGGCAAGCGGTACCTGGACTGGAAGCTGGAGGACCCGGCCGGGCAGGGTGTGGCGGCCGTCCGGCCGATCCGCGACGAGATCGAGAGCCGCATCCGTGACCTGCTCGCCGAACTCGGTATCGAGGCGGCCAGGTGACCGCAGCGGCGACGGGCGTGCGCATCGCACCGATGCGGACCGAGCACGCCGACCAGGTCCTGGCGATCCACCAACTCGGCTCGACGAGGGCAACGCCGCCTTCGAGACCGACGCACCCACCTGGGAGGAAGCGTTCGACGCCGCCAAGCCGACCGAGCACCGCCTGACCTCCCCCGATGACGGCGACCAGGTGCTGGGCCGGGCCGCCGTAGCGCCGCTCTCCGACCGATGCGCGTACGCCGGCGCCGTCGAGCGCTCCCTCTACGTCCACCCCGACGCCCCCGGCCGCGGCGTGGGCCTGGGGCTGCTGACCCCACTGCTGGCCTCCACCGGCACCGCGGGCGTCTGGACGGTGCGGTCCGGGATCTTGCCGGAGGACACCGCCGGCCTCGCCCCGCGCACCCGGGCCGGGTTCCGCGTCATCGGCACGCGCGAGCGGATCGGGCGCCGTCGCGGGAAGTGGCGCGACGCCGTCCTCGTCGAACGCCGCAGCCCCACCTGAGCTGAGCGTGACGGCCGCCGCGCACGGTGCCTGTCCCTGGAACTCGGCACCCGCATCACCGCGATGCGCCAGCCCCTCGGCGTCCCCCTACGTGTGCCCTGCAGGGCAGGAGACGGACCGAGGTCGAGCATGTATACCGGGTCGGGGTATGGTCGGTGGCGGAGTGCGGAATGAGGAAGGTCATGACCGTGGACAGCACACAGACAGGCAGGCGGGGTATCGCCCGGCTGCTGGCGGTGTCTGCGCTGCTGTTCGGCCTGTTCCTGATGCACGGGGCCCCGGCCACTGCCGCGGAGGGCTGCCACGGGACCATGCCCGCGATGGCGGCCTCGTCGATGGACGGCGTGCACCATGCCGCCGTGATGACCCCAGCCCCGGCAGCCCCGCACGGTTCCAGCCTCGGCGTCCGGGCCGCAGACACATCCGGGATGCCCGGAATGTGGTGCGTCTCGACCCCGGCCCACGAACGAGTTCCCCTGCCCGCCCCCGGTCTGCTCGTCGTAGCCGGTGCCGGGGCGCTCGCCCTGTGCGCGATGGCCCGACGGCGGGCGCCCGCTGACGGGACAGGGCGGCGCGGGCCACCGGCCGGTGGACGAGGCCTCCTGCTTCAGGTGTGCATCGCGCGGACGTGACAGGCGCGCGCCGGACCCGGGCCCAGCCCCAGGCCGGCACCGCGCCCTGCTCGTTTCCGCGCGCCACCGGTGTGGTGCGCCCACCCGGAAAGACACCACTTCGATGTCCTCTTCTTCCCGTTTCACCGCGCGTTCTTCCCGTTTCACCGCGCGCCGTCGCAGCCTCTCAGCGGTCGGCGCCGCAGCCGTTCTCTCGTTGACGCTGACCGCCTGCGGGTCCTCCGGCGACTCCTCGTCCATGCCCGGCATGGATCACGGCAACAAGTCCTCCTCGTCCCCCTCGCCCAGCACATCGCAAGCGATGGGCGACATGCCCGGCATGGACCACGTGGCCGCCGACAACGGCCTGGCCGCCACCAAGGACGGCTACAGCCTCATCTCCAAGGACGCGACCCTGCCGTCGGGTATCCGGGCCACCTACCGGTTCACGGTCACGGGCAGTGACGGCAAGCCGGTCACCGACTTCGCCCTCGACCAGACCAAGCGGATGCACTTCTACGCCATCCGCTCCGACCTGACCGGCTTCCAGCACATCCACCCCACCATGGCCGCCGACGGCACCTGGAGCGCGGACCTGGCCTCCCTGGCTGCCGGTTCCTGGCGCGTGTTCGCCTCCTTCACCCCCGACACCGGCATGGGCAAGGGCAAGGACTTCGTGCTCTCCCGCACCGTCACGGTGCCCGGCAACGGCACGAAGGCCCCGCTGCCCGCACCGGCCACCAGCACGCAGGCCGACGGGTACACCGTCACCGTCAACGGCGAGCCGATGGCCGGCATGGCGCACCCGCTGACCGTCTCGATCACCAAGGACGGCAAGCCCGTCACCGACCTTCAGCCCTACCTGGACACCTACGCCCACCTGACCGCCTTCCACGAAGGAAACGCCGCGTTCGCCCACCTCCACCCGACCACCAAGGTGACCGGCGACCACGGCGGACCCGACCTCGCCTTCCACGCCGAACTGCCCACGTCCGGCAACTGGCGGCTGTTCCTGCAGTTCCAGACCGGCGGCACGCTCCACACCGCCGCCCTGACCCTGCGCGTCGGCTGATCCCCGCGGGGCGCCGCCCCTGGCGGCGGCGTCCCGCACCAGTCCGATGGTCCCTCACCCGTACAGGGCGGTCCGTCGCGACAGGCCGCATCCTTTTGGGGAAGGCTTCACAGATGCACGCCGTACTGCACGCGCTGTCGATCGCCGGGGCCATGACCTGGGAGATCACCTGGGCCCTGGTTCTGGGGTTCGCGCTGTCCGCGCTCGTCCAGGCCGTGGTCCGCAAGTCCACCGTTGTCTCACTCCTGGGCGATGGCCGGCCCCGCACCCTGGCCGTCGCCGCCGGCCTCGGCGCGGCGTCTTCATCCTGCTCGTACGCGGCCGTTGCGCTGGCCCGGTCGCTCTTCCGCAAGGGCGCGGACTTCACTGCCGCGATGGCCTTCGAGATCGCCTCCACCAACCTGGTCGTCGAGCTCGGCGTGATCCTTGCTTTGTTGATGGGCTGGCAGTTCACCGCCGCCGAATTCGTCGGCGGCCCCATCATGATCATTCTGCTGGCGGTCCTGTTCCGGCTCTTTTTGCGTGCCGAACTCCTGCGCACTGCTCGCGCGCAGGCGGAACGCGGACTGACGGGGTCGATGGAGGGCCACGCCGCGATGGACATGTCCGTTCACAGCGAGGGCTCCTTCGTCCGGCGCCTGTTCTCCCGCGACGGCTTCACCGCCACCAGCCATGTGTTCGTCATGGAGTGGGCGGCGATCCTGCGCGACCTGGTCGTCGGTCTGCTGATCGCCGGGGCCATCGCCGCCTGGGTCCCGGACTCGTTCTGGCGCGCCTTCTTCTTCGAGGGCCACCCCCTCGCGGCCAAGCTGTGGGGCCCGATCGTCGGCCCGCTGGTAGCGATCGCCTCGTTCGTGTGTTCCATCGGCAACGTGCCGCTGGCGGTGGTGCTGTGGAAGGGCGGTATCAGCTTCGGCGGTGTGGTGTCGTTCATCTTCGCCGACCTGTTGATCCTGCCGATCCTCAACATCTACCGGAAGTACTACGGCGCCAAGACGGCCGCCTTCCTGCTCGGCACCTTCTACGTGGCGATGGTCCTCGCCGGGTACATCGTCGAGTTCGCCTTCGGCGGGCTCGGCCTGATCCCCGACCAGGCCGACGCGAGGATTCCCATGGAGGGCGTGAGCTGGAACTACACCACCTGGCTCAACATCGCCTTCCTCTTCCTGGCCGCCGTGCTCCTGGTGCGCTTCATGCGGACCGGCGGACCGTCCATGCTGCGCATGATGGGCGGCTCACCCGACGCCGGCCACGACCACGTCGGCCACCAGCAGCACGGGCAACAAGCAGAAGACACACACGGCAGGCACGACCACTGAAGAACGGTCCTCCACCCACGGGTGGAGGACCAGCTCTGCCCACGGGCCGATCCGTGAACCGCCGCAGGCGTGCTGGAGTGGATCTGTGGCTGCCACCCTGCCGCGCGTGATACCCAGCCCGGACGGCGAACCGGTCCCGCCGCCCGGCACCGCCGACCTCTTCCGGGCCTTCGCCCGAGACCTGGCGGCCGGACGGCGGCCCTGGACGGCCGAGACCGCCCAGTTCATCGCCGCGCGGTTCGACCAGCTCGCCGCCGACTGGGACACCACCCGCGCCACCGGCCGCGACGCCCCCTGCGCGACGCCCTCGCCCGCAGCGGACCACCACCCACAGGCCCCTGGCTCGAACTCGGCTCGGGTACCGGACTGTTCACGCCCCTGGTGAGAACCAACTTTACGCAGGTGATCAGCGTGGACCTGGCGCCGCGCAGGCTGCAGCAGGCTCACCACCGCTCAGCGGTGAGATCCAGGCCGACGCGAGCACGCTGCCGCTGCCCGACTCCTCCGTCATCGCCGTCCTTCCAGTCGCACGTGCCTTCTACGACAGCTCCGGCGATCCCGCCACATCGCTACGCGCCGCCACCCTCGCCCTGGCCACACCCCATCCCCGTTGGTCGCTGTGCATGGGGCGGGCCACAGGGGCACCTGCCCCTGATCATCCAGCTGCCCTCTCGCGTTGCTCAAGCCACTCGAGGTACCAGCTGCGGAAGGTGTGACGGTTTCCGTGTGCATCGACGTACGGCTCGAAGGGCGGGTTGACCGCGCAGTCCCGGTCGCGGAGTTCCCCGCGGTGCGGGCCGACGACGATGAGCCAGCCGGTCATCCCGCATCCGTTGTCGCTGATGGGGATCGCACCCCGCCCGCGTTCCAGGAACCAGACATCGCCGCCGGCGTCGCCGAAGACCTTGCGGTAGTCGTCCAGAAAGTCGTCGTCCTCGTCACGGATGGTGGGTTCGTACTCGGCGGCGCGAAGGGTCGCCATCTGCTGGTCGGCCCAGTCTTCCGTCTCGACGAACGGCCCACTGGGGTCCAGCAGCCAGGGATGGTCCTCGTCGTTCTCCCAGACCCATCCCCACTTCCCGTCGATGCGGCGCAACGACGTGAGCGCGAGCGCCGGTCCGGGACCGCCGGCTCCGACCTCCGCCAGAAACGTGCGGTACTCGTCGGGGAGCGCGACACCGAACTGCGCTTCGACCTCGGCGATCTCGGCGGGAGTCAGGACGGGTTCGAACGTCGGGTGTCCAGACGCCCCACGGCCACGGGCTCGATGCTCGGCCTCCTCCACTGCGAGGACGCGTTCCCGAACTCCCGACCAGTCCATTTGCGTGTTCACGGCTCTCCCATCGACGGCGAGCACGGACATTAGTCCCTGCCGCCGGCATCCCCGACCTCCGTCCGTGCTGTGTTCGCGGCCGCTCGTCTCTACCGTGGTGACGGAGGAGGGATGGCACCTGGGCACGCTGTTCGAGGAGTTGGAAGTCAGCGCGGCAGCGGCTCGGGCTCGGGTAGAAGGAGCTGGAGGCCGAACCGGCTGAGCTGTCCGGGAAGCTGGAGCCGGCCCGTGAGAGCCTGAATTGCCTGCGGATCACACAGGAAACGGCCACCGAGGTTCCTGCGGAGATGGAGCCTGAGGTGCCTGTGACGGCAGACGCCGCACCGTCGCGATCGGGTGAGTAGCGGCGGTGTCCGGGTATGCGGGAGCCGAGCGGCAGGTCATCGGGGTGCCGACCGTGCCGAACTGGCAACCCGGCATGATGCCGGACGTGCTGCCGCCGGTATACCGCGACATCGTGGAAGTGGTTGCCGACGCACCCGTGCGGGCAGTCGTGGTCGACCTGTCCGTACCAGAGGAGGTCGAGCGGGCGTTGGGCCTTCCAGCACACGTCGATGTGCTGGTGAACAAAGCGGGCGCGCGGCGTGCCCGCACAGGGCGGCGGCCTCAAGGAGGTTGCCGAGCAGTGGCGGCGGGTCTTCGGCAGTAACCTCACCAGCAATGGTGGCGCCACGCTCGGGCGTTGGATGTGAGCGCGCGGGCGGTTCCGCACCTGAGGACTGACCTGCGAACCAATCAACGGAGCCACGGCCGGATCGCGGCGAGGGTAACCGTGCCGTGAAAAACGCCCATGCGGACGGCAGATCTGCCGTCGTTCGATGACCTGACCCGTGCCGCTAAGGCTGCTGAGCAGGTCTGGCTTCTCGTTCTCTGCTCCTGCGTGCGGCTAGGACCGGTTCCCTGTGGCTTCGAGCACCTGGAGGGCCGGCCGCATTGCCGTTCTCCTCCAACTCCTGCCTGCTCGCCGCGTGACCTTTCCCGAGGGGCGGCAGCCGCCGCTTTCGAAGGGTAAGTCAGTGGAAGATCCCACCCCTATGGACGCACTCCAAAGGCTGCGTGAACTCGTGCGGCGACCGCGATAGAAGGTCCCAGGGAGGGTCCCGGCCAGCAAGAACGGTCCGAGGACCATAGTGGGCGTGACCGCTCCCGTGCGCGGGTCGTTGAACCGGTCGGACGTTCCGGAGCACAGAGAGACCCCGGGCCGCAGATGCCCGGGGTCTCGTATCTCCGACCGCCGTCAACGGTTGCTCGGCCACCAGGTAAACGCGGCGAACAAGGTTGTGCCAGGCGCCGTTGTTGGCACGATGACCTCATGGAGAAATACGGGGCCAGTGAAACGCCGTCTGCACGCTGGAGGCTGCACCTGAGGTTGCAGGTATCGGCCGAGCCGGGTGTGGGAACAGGGACCTATCTGGGGTCGTTGCGGGATTGGCTGGCCGCGGAAGAGGCACTGCGCGGCCGGGTGGAGCTGCTGGCCCGGACGCCGCAGCCGGGGCGGACGGGGGCCGCGCCGGACGTGCTCGCGGTGGCGCTGGGCTCCGGCGGAGCGGGAGCCGTACCGGCCCAGTCCGTGTCGGCCTGGCTGGTGCAACGCCGTGCGGACGTCACCGTGCACGTGAGCCGCAGCGATGAGCGGGAGGTCACCGTGGAGGTCCGCCGGACAAGCGAACCCCAGGTGGTGATCGGTACGGTCGGGCAGCTGCTGGGCGGCGAGGAGGAGTGAGGCAGAGCACGCCGCGCTTCCCCGACGGTGCCGCTTCCAGGGTGGTCCTCATCGGGTGCAGCGATTTCGACGACATCGATCTGCCCGCGATTCCCGCCGTGAAGTCCAACCTCGCGGACCTCCACTCCGCATTCACGCATGAGACACACGGCATCCTGCCCCATCAACACTGCCGGGTCCTGGCCGATCCGGCCGATCACCGCAGCGTCGGCATGACACTTGCCCAAGCGGCACGCGAGGCCGAGGACCTGCTGCTCGTCTACTACACCGGACACGGGCTGCTGGACGAGGACGGGCTGCTGCACCTCGCGCTGTCCTCCACGGATCCCGGTCATGTCGGCTTCACCGGTGTCCCGGTCGACCTGGTCAAGCGTTACCTCGGCCGGGCCCGGGCACGCCTGCGGGTCCTGGTGCTGGACTGCTGCTTCTCCGGCCGCGCGGTGGCTGCCATGACCGAATCGGGCAGCCTGCTGTCTGCCCAGCTCGGTATGAGCGGCACCTACACCCTCACCTCCACCACGGCCACCGCACCCTCCCACGCACCGCCCGGGCAGCGTCACACCGCCTTCACCGCCGCCCTGCTTGATGCACTGGACCAGCCGCAACCGCTCAGCCTGGACGACATCCACCAGCACATCGACACCCTGCTGCACGGAATGGGGCTGCCGCGACCGCAGCGGCGCTCCGTCAACGCCGCTGGGAACCTGGCCCTCGTCCGTGGCCCGATCCAGCCGCACGCAGGGCCGCCGACCGGCAGCGAGGGAGAGATCCGTTTCCGTCAGCAGCCGCCCGACCCGCCGACCAGGCGCGACACCATCAAGCGCGTCCTGGTGCTTGCTGCCCCCATGGCGGTGGCCGGGCTGTTCGGTGGGTGGCGTACGGCCTTGATGTGGGGCGGCGGGGAAGCCCTCTTCATCGGTCTGATCCTCGTCCCGGTCTTCCTTCGAAGAAATGTCCACTATGATCTCGTCGTCAACAGGGACGGGGTGCGGACCGAGCACGGAACGCATACGACTCACGTGCCGTGGAAGGACGTCGAGTGCGTGGGCGTACTACGCAGGCCGCCCGGGACGGCTCGGATCTCCAACGTGCTCATCGTGCGGCTCAAGGCGGACGCTCCGCGGCCGCCAGTCAGGCACAAGCGGCTCCATCAACGTCTCCCGGACCAGCGCTACGTCATCGTGGGAACACTGACTCTCTATGGAGCCGACCCCATGCGCCTGCGCTCGGCGATCGAACGCTTCGCAGGTGGCATCTACCGTACCGACCAACAGCTACTGGAGATGGATCCACGCCTGGGCTAAGAAGCCGTTGCCCCACCGGATGTGATCACTGAATTTCCGCTGTTCAGGCACAGTTCCCGTGTCGTTGTGGGAGCTTGCGGGCGATCAGTTCGTCCGCGACGACGCGGAGGTGGCTGGTGGCGTCGGTGATGGATTTGCACAGGTCATCGCTCGGGGGGAGCTGGCCGAGGCCCTGGCCGCGCCCGGTGATGCGGCGGATGCGGCCGTGCAGGAGGCACCGGGACCGGTGCGGGTGGCCAAAGCGGTGAAGGTCCCGGTCGCGGGGTCGACCGTGCCGCACTTCGGGGAGGGGATGACGCTGGAGGCACTCGCGCCGGACTGCCGGCGGATCGTAGAGCTGGTGGAGTCCGGTTCGGGATGCGGTGAGGGGGCGATGGCGAAGGAGATCGCGTCCGGGCTGGGGCTGGAGTTGGTGCCAGCGAAGATCGAGGGGTTACGGTCCAAGGCGAGGCGCCTGGCCGAACGGGGCCGGCCAGGGCCTGTCCGGGGGATCTTTGATCCGTATGGTTATAGGCCATGAAGGGTCTGATCTTGCTGTCCGCTGCGTTTGTCGTTTTTGTGATGCCAACCTCACTGGTTTGGCTGCTGGGGCGGCGATTGAGGGTCTCCAGCTGGATGCTGGTCGTGTTCTTGCTGGCCGGGTGGCTGACTGTGTTCGTCGGCTGGGGCCTCTCGCAGCGTGCGCAGCCGAGCCTGTTTCCCGATACGTCGCCCTGCCACGACATCTGTGCCACTCCTGTCTCGCAGTACTTCCCGCCCGACTCGTTCTGCCTCCACGCGGACGGAGAGTTGCGCACGGTCAATGGGCCTAACGCCAAGCTCGTGTTCTGGACCGCCGCCAACACCACCTTGGCGATGGCGATTGCCGCCGCAGTTGCACGGCGTCGTCAACGAGGTTGATCGCGCTCGCCTCATCAAAGGCAACCGGGCCTCAACCGCCCCTGCGGTCGGGAGCCGCGTCAAGCCAACGTGATTCGGCTACCCATCGCTTGGAGGCCGAGCTGGGTGCCGAGGCAGCTTGATCCGGTTGTGCAGATCAGGAACGAAGCCAGAGTCGGATCGACGCGACGGTGACGGTGCCGTGGAAGACGTAGGGGCGCTTGTCGAACCTCGTGGCCACGGCCCGGAAGTTCTTGAGCACGTTGATCGTCCGCTCAACTTCGTTCCTGCGCTTATAGAGCGTCTTGCCGAAGCCGGCGGGCCGACCGCCCTTGCTGCCGCGAGCCTGGCGTTTGGCCCGCTGGTTCTTCGGCTCGGGGATGGTGTGCTTGATCTGGCGTCTACGCAGGTAGCGGCGGTTGCGGCGAGACGAGTACGCCTTATCGCCACCGAGATGGTCGGGCCGGGTGCGAGGGCGCCCCCAGCAGGAGGTCGAGTCCACGCTCACCATCGACCAGTCGATCCGGCCTTCCGCGTCCGCGTCGGCCAGGACAGCCGCGAAGATCCTGTCCCATGTGCCGTCCGCCGACCAGCGTCTGTGCCGCTCGTACACCGTCTTCCACGGACCGAAACGCGCAGGCAGGTCCCTCCATGGCACCCCGGGCGCGCCGCCGGCACAAGATCCCGTTGATGATCCGGCGGTGACTGACCCAAACGGCCACCACGCTTCCCGGACTTCGGGAGATGCGGCTCCAGCCGGACCCGTTCCGTGTTCGAAGATCTCCCCGCCCCATGGCCATGCCAACGACCAGACATCGCGAGGGTCACAGGATCCGTCGGACAGACCTAGCCGTGTCGCCGTCCGGACGGTTCACGCCGCGGCAGCCCACCGTGACTGTTCCTGGCGCCGCCGGGAGCCGGACGGGCGAGGCGACGGCTCATGAGCATGGCCTGCGAGAAGTAGATGAACGCCTATCTGCTGGCGGGCACTGTCTCGAAGTCCCGCACCAGGCGGCGCGAGCGCGTCAGCCACCCCAGGGTACATTCGCCCAGGTTACCGGGCGGCCGGTGTAGCCGTCGTCGGCCCACCCCGGCGTGATCCTGTGGAACCGTGCCCGCAGGCGGGGCAGCATGACGCGGGCGGCCTGGCGGTCGGTGACGTCGGCGGCACACACCAGCACCATCAGCCGCAGGCCCAGGCAGTCCGTGATGACGTGCCGGCGCCGCAACCCAATGTCAGCCCGGCACGACCTCGGGGTACCGGGTGGGCTCACCAGGTCTTCGCAGCAGCGAGCAGATGCTCACGGACGAGCGTGACGTGCGGATTGGTGGAACTGCCTGGGCGTTGGACGAGGTAGGCGGTGTTGATCGGGGGGTCCTCCGGCTGGTGCAGTAGCCGGAGGGCGCCGGAGGCGAGTTCGGTGCGGCAGAGGTAGCTGGGCAGGACGCTCCAGCCGGCGCCGACCGTGAGGGCAGTGAGGACGCTGCGCAGATCGGGGATGGTGATCGCGGCCTGGGCGTGCAGGCGGCGGTCGAAGACATGGCGCCAGTAGCGGCGGGCGATGGGCAGGTCCTCCGCGTAGGCGATCAGTGGCAGGCTTTCCAGGGCAGTAGGCAGTTCCTGTCCTTTGAGCCGTTCGGCCCAGACCGGGGCAGCGACCAGGACGAACTCCTCGTCGGCGAGGAGTTCGGCGTGCAGCGTCCGGCCCCGGGGCCGGCGGGTGGCGACGATGAGATCGTGGCGTCCGGCCCGCAGTTCCTCGAGCAGCGGTTCGGTCAGTCCAATGGCCACCCGCAGCCGGACGTCCTGCGCGACCAGCGGAGCCAGCGTCTGAAGGCCGAGGGTACTCATGAACTCTGCGGGCCCGGCCAGGTGCACCGGTAGCGCGTTGCTGCTTGGCTCCTCGCCGGTGATGTCGGCCAACTGATCCAGGGGAGCTGACAGGCGCGCGGCAAGTTCGTCCGCGTGGGGCAGCGGGGTGACACCGTGCGCCCGACGTTCGAACAGTTCACGGCCCAGACGGTTCTCCAGTGCCCGGATCTGCGTGGTCACGGTGGACTGCGACAGGCCCAGCCGTCGTGCAGCGGCGGTGAAGGACCCCAGGCGGTGCACGGCAAGGAAGGTGCGCAACAGGTTCAGGTCCACCGGACCGAACCCATGAGTGTGTTGATCGCTCACGGCGTCGAGCCTACGAGGTACGCACGGCAGCCACCTGCATCCGTCCCCGTACAGGGCATCGGTTTCTCGATACCTGGTATCGATGCCTTCATTGGCGCGATTACTTCAGCAGCTTTAGCTTCGAGAGCCGGAGCGCTGACGTTCTGAAGTCGGAACGCCAGCGCGTGAACCCCCCGTCTCCCGGAGACCACACCATGTCGAAGATCCTTTTCGTGATGACCGGCGCTGACCACTGGACGCTGGCAGACGGCAGCAAGCGCCCGACCGGCTTCTGGGCCGAAGAGGTCGTGGCCCCGTACCAGGCGTTTACGGCCGCCGGACACGAGATCGTCGTCGCCACACCGGGCGGCGTCGTACCGCCTCTGGACCAGGACAGCCTGGCGCCGCAGTTCAACGGCGGCGAGGAGGGGGCGAAGAAGGTGACGGACGCCCTCGCGTCGATCAGCGAGATTCAGCACCCCATCAGGTTGGAGGACGTCGACCTCGACGACTACGCCGTCGTCTTCTACCCCGGTGGCCACGGCCCGATGGAAGACCTGGCCGTCGATGCGACCTCCGGCAATCTCCTCATCGATGCCCTGGCCTCGGACAAGCCGCTCGGCGTGGTCTGCCACGCCCCGGCCGCGCTACTGGCCGCCACCAAGGCCGACGGCAGCAACGCCTTCGCCGGCTATCGGCTCACCGGTTTCAGCAACGCCGAGGAGACCCAGACCGGCCTCGCGGCCAAGGCCAAGTGGCTGCTCCAGGACCGCCTGGTCGAGATCGGCGCTGACTACCAGGAGGGCGAGCCGTGGGCCCCGAACGTGGTCGTCGACCGCAACCTGGTCACCGGCCAGAACCCCGCCTCCGCTGGACCCGCCGCAGCCGAAATCCTCAAGAAGCTGACCTGAACCTCGCATATCCGGTCGCGCCTGGGAGGGGCACCAGACGCTGCTTTCGCCAGCCAGCCCCCTACGGGCGCAATGCGCAACGCGGACGACATCGGCACCGATAGCGACGGCGACTGAGGCGACCTACGGAACGCCCCCCACCGGACGGGACTGTGGATCGCAGAGCTGGTTCACTTCTACGACGGAGTCCGCCAGGCTGGATTCGAGGTCGACATCGTCAGTTCAGAAGGGGGACAGGTACCGCTGGATCCCCGAAGCATCAGAACGGCCGGCAAAGGGGTACGCGACTACATGAACGATCGCGCGTTCACGTCGAACCTGGACCACACCAGCAAGGCGGCCGACGTCGACCCGGCCCAGCATGCCGCGATCTTCTACATCGGCGGGCATGGCGTCATGTGGGACTTCCCCGGCAATGCCGCGCTTCAGCAGGCCGCGCGGGAGATCTACGAGAACGGCGGCGTGGTCTCCTCGGTCTGCCATGATGCCTGCGGACTGCTGAACATCACGAGTGACGGGACAGAACGCCGGTCCTCACATTGCGAAAATGCGGGTGAGGGCCCGCTGGCAGGCACGGCGGAGCCGGCGGCACGGAGCCGGACCGGCACGCGGGAATCGGCTTGCACCACCGTCTGTTGCCGGCCCGTCCCATCTCAAAGGCCTCGGGTGGGTAGCACTTGCCGTCGCTTCTTGAGACAGCGCCGGAACCCAACGTCATCGGGCTGCATCAAAAAGGTATGAGACATACATCGCAGCGTCGAACCGCCTTGTGTGCCCTGGTTGCCTGCCTGCTCCTGGCCGGATGCGGACGCGCAACCAAGGCAGGGACACCGGCACCTCCCGCCGCCAACGGGGCTGCCCCGGTGATCGGCCCCATCGTCCTGGACACGGGCGGGCGCACCCTTACCGGTCATGCTGCCGTCGGTGGGTGCACCCGCGCCCGCCTGACCGCTGCGGAAACCACCAAGACCGTCACCCTGTCCCTGCTCACCACGCACGACAGCAAGGGGAAGGTTTGCGCGGCCTACTCTGCGGTGGGACCGGTGACCACCACCCTGAGCCGCCCCCTCGGGACACGCACCGTGTATGACAGGGCCACTGGGGAGTGCGTGAAAGTGTACGTGGGATGGCCGGTCAACAAGCCGACGCCTGCACAGTGGAGCCGCATCGCCGGCAGCTGCGGACATTGAGCCTCCGCCGACTTTGAAGCCACAGATCAGCACAAAGGGCTGAGGTGACGGTCTTCCGGGATGCTCACGCTGATTGTGGGCGCAGTCTGTGGAGTAGGTCGCCTGTCAGCGTCGACTTCGGGGTTCGTCAGGACGAGCAGGGCGCAGAGGAGTTGGGGGGCTCGGGCGTGGTCGGTGCGGAGCTTGGCCAGTACGCGCCAGTTCTTGAGGTACGCGAAGCCACGCTCGACCGGTGCCCGTCCAACGGCGAGGACGCGGTTGGCTTCCTTCTGGCCTGGTGTGAGCTTGTGGGCGTGGAAGCCGGTGACGACAACGGGGTCGCGTAAGTCGTTGTCCAACCCGCGGAAGCCAAGGGTTCGCGAGGGCGCCGAGGACGGCGGTGCGCAGCGGCAGACGGCACTGATAGACAAGCGGGCAGGTGTCCTCGACACGTTCATTGGTTTCGTCACACAATTCCAACGGCCTCCGGAGGCACCGTGGTTACCCCTATGGCGCGCTATTCCGGGCGATGGCGTCCTGGTCACAGGCGGGTGATGAAGCGGCCGCCGGGCCACATCCGGCGTGCGGTGCGGGATCAGCATCACCGCACGGCCACAGCTGGCCCGCCGCATCGACTCAGCCTTCACCTGGGACGATCTGGCCTGGCTGCGCTCGCTGACCCGGCTTCCGATCGTCCTCAAGGGCGTGCTCACCGCCGAGGACGCGGCACACGCAGCCGAGTTGGGCGTCGCCGCGATCGTGGTGTCCAACCACGGCGGTCGCCAGCTTGACGGCTCGATCACCCCTCTCGAAGCTCTCCCCGAAGTGGTCTCCGCCGTCGCCGACCGGTGTGAGGTCCTCATCGACGGGGGCATCCGCCGTGGCTCGGACGTGCTGATCGCCCTGGCATTGGGCGCCCGCGCGGTCCCGGTGGGCCGGCCTGTGCTGTGGGGCATGGCCGTCTCAGCAACCGAGGGCGCGCGAGATGTACTCTCCGTCCTCGGCGCCGAGCTGGAGAACGCCATGGCGCTCTGCGGCCGTCCAGACCTCGCGTCCGTTGACGCGGGCCTGGTTCAGCAGGCATCCCGCCGTCCCTCCTAACCTCGTGCTTCCACGAGGTGACCTGTCCGAGGCTTGTTCAGGTGAGCGAAGAGCGCCGCTGACCTTGACCGATCGGAATCGTCTACGGTCCTGCACGCGGTCGGGACAGCTGCACTCCTCAGGTGAAGAAGCGCATCGGGCCGTATGCGTGCCTCAGTGTCGAGGGCAGCGCTTGGGTTGTGGTGACCCGGGGCCAAAGCAGTCTCTCGGTGGGCCTAGAGCGGACGGTTCGCTGTCTGTTTGTATGACCTCTGGAAGTCAGTCCAGGGAGGTCGCAGACATATGGTGTCCATGGAGAGCATTCTCGCGTTCGCGGCGATGTCACTACTCGTGATCGTGGTGCCAGGGCCCAGCGTGCTGTTTGTGATCGGCAGAGCCCTCGCGCACGGCCGCCGCACTGCGCTCGCGACCGTCCTGGGCAACCTGATCGGTTCGTACCTCCTAGTGATCGCTGTGGCGTGGGGCCTCGGCACGCTGGTGGAGACTTCTGCGGCGGTGTTCACGGGCGTGAAACTGGCTGGTGCGGCGTATCTCGTCTACCTCGGCGTTCAGGTGTTTCGGCACCGCAAGGAGATGCGCGCGGCGGACATGGAGGCTCCGGCGGGTGAGCGGCGCGGCGATCTGCGCACGATCCTGGACGGCATTTTCGTGGGCTTCACCAACCCGAAGGGCCTCGTCTTCTTCGCGGCGGTGCTGCCGCAGTTCGTGAACCACTCTGCGGGCCGTGTCCCCCTTCAGATGATGGTGCTGGGGCTGGTCCCCGTCGCCATCGGCATGATCACGGACACGCTTTGGGGACTGGGCGCTTCGGCGGCCCGTTCCTGGTTCGCCCGCTCGGACCGCCGCCTGTCGATGGTCGGCGGGGCGGGCGGCTTCGCGATGATCGGGCTGGGTGTCACCGTGGCAGCGACGGGCCGCGCCGACTAGAGCTTGTCGGGGTGATCACGAGCGCTCAGTTCGACGCGGCACCTTCTCGGAGTTCCACGATCACGAGTGTGCCCCGGCTGCCAGGACGAACCGCGTGGGTTGTGCCTGCCGGAATCATGTAGAGCTCGCCCGCACCGACCGGGACAGGCTGACCGCTGACTTCAAGCTGGAGCTGCCCGTCGAGAACCAGGAGAGCCTCGGGGGCATCGTGGCTCTCCGCCTCGACGGGCATCTCGTCCATCCTCAGCACCTTCACGCAGGCAGTGCCCACGTGCCCCAGCACCCGGGACCGCCACCCTTCCGAGAGGCCTACTGCAGTGTTCATCAGGTTGATCAGGCTCACGACGCACTTCTCCTACCGGCCCGGCGCACAGCCCGGGGCCGCCTTCAACAGTGGATACCTGGACGCTATCCGGCCTGCACTGCTGCTTGGTCGACCGAATGGCAAAGGGTGACAGTACGAAGCTGTGAATCGTGTGCCGCCCTCGTGTCGGCCCGGCAGAAGCTCGTTGTCCCGGGCATGACGGGGCGGGGAGATCTCCCGGACGGGCAGTGGGAGCGGCTGGAGCCGTTGCTGCCGGTGAGTAACGGGCGGTGCGGGCGGTGGCGGGATCACCGGCAGATGATCGAATGGTGGGTGCTTCGATTCCCGTCGGCCGAGCCGATGCGTAGGAACGCGACCCGGTGAAGGCCCGTTCAGTCGGCGTTGGGCCTCTGCTCTGCCGCGGTGTCGTACGCGGCGCGGGCCACGGTGATAGCGGATGCCGCCCGGCCCAGCCGACCAGACCGGCCAGCGAAGGGTGAAGTTCGCGGACCATGGGCGTGAGGCGGCACTCGACTTTGGGCGGCACGGTCGGACACACGGTGCGAATAAGCAGTCCGTCCCGCTCCAGCCTGCGCAGGTTGAGGGTGAGCATCCGCCGGCCGATGCCGTTGACGGCGCGTTCCAGTTCGGTGAAGACGCCTCGTCCCTGAGCGCTTGGTAACACGGGTGTGACTGCGTGACATGAAAGTGCCTCCTTCCGAAGAGCAGCAACGTTATCGATGATGACTGCTGTTGAAATTCGTAAACCAAGGGGGACCATGCCTGTTCGCGCGCTCGTCGTCGATCCGCTCGTATCGGCTGCCGTCCGTCTCGCCGAGGTGCCCGACCCCGTGCCGGAACCGGGTCAGGTCCTGGTGAAGGTCTCCCACGCCTCGTTGAACTACGGCGACCTCAACGACGCCCGCTCCGGGAGGGTCCCTGTGGGTGCGGTGCTCGGTTCGGACGCCGCAGGAGTGGTCGTTCGGGCCGCATCCGACGGAACCGGCCCGGCGGTGGGTACCAAGGTGGTGGCCCTGACCTCGGGGGCGTTCGCTGAGCACTGCGCGGTCGATGTGGGTGCGCTTGCCGAGGTGCCCAAGGGCTTGCGTCTGGCGCAGGCGGCGGCTCTGCCGGTCGCCGGGGTGGCGGCGCTGCGTTCGCTGCGGGCCGCCGGTCTCGGACCGGACAAGCGGGTGTTGGTCACCGGCGCCTCCGGTGGGGTCGGCCGGTTCGCCGTCCAGCTGGCGGCGCGGGCCGGTGCCCATGTGATCGCGTCCGTAGGCTCGGCCGCCCGCGGGGAGGGGCTGGCCGAGGCCGGTGCCGACGAGGTGCTGATCGGACTGGAGGGACTTGAGCAACCGGTCGACGTAGTCGTCGACAGCGTCGGCGGCCCTCAACTGGTCCAGGCCTGGAACCTGCTCGCTCCGGGAGGCAGCCTGCAGAGCGTGGGCTGGACATCCGGGGAATCGGCGGTCTTCCCGCCGTATGCGACCGTCGGCCCGGCCAAGTCGCTGACCTCCTTCGTCATCGAAGGAGACGTCGACGCGGACCTGGCCGTTCTCACCGAACTGGCCGCAGAGGGGGCCCTCGGGGTCGAGATCGGCTGGCAAGGATCCTGGGAACGCTTCGAGGAAGCGGCCGAGGCGCTTCGCGGACGCCGGCTCTCCGGAAAAGCGGTCCTGGAGGTGGCGTCCGGTCAGATGCAGGCCCCGGTACCTTCCCTGCCCGACTAGGAGCTGCCTGGCCGATCACTGCTGATGTGCGTCTGGCCGCTTCTTGAAGCGGCTGCGACGACGGCCGGAAGTCGATTGCACGGGTTTCGCCGGTGCGCCACATTCATCGGATGGATGCAGATGGGGGCCGGAAGCTGGTGCGGGTTGTGCAGACGTGTTCCGCCTGCCCATCGCAGTGGGATGCCTGGACGGCAAACGGCCAGTACTTGTATCTCCGATACCTGCATGGCGAAGGCTGCGTCGAGTGGCATCCCGGCCCTGATATCGACACGCCGGACTCCTGGAACGGGGGCGTCTCGGGACTCCTGGTTGAATGGAACGACGGCACTGGCAGCGGTGTCATCAGCCTTCAGGACTTCCTCGCGGCAGCCGGTCTGATATTGGCGCCCGACGGCCGGCCTCCCCTCGGTGGGGATATTGGCGCCCGGTGCGTCGGTGAGTTGAGGTCGTGTCAGCGGAGCGCTGCCGTGTGCCTCGGAGGCGACGGCTGCGACCGCGACCGCACCGCGCTGACGCCTGGTGGTCGATCCGGCGGTCCTCGCAGCGGCCATCGCGCACTCGCGACGCTGCCGCAGCCCCCCCCGGCGAGTACCTGGGCCCGGGTCGGTGAGCGGGCCCGCGGCGAGTAGCTTCGCGGGCAGGCTACGGGTCAGCCAGTCGGGGCTGCGGGTCAGCCAGTCGGCATTGTCGCCGGCGTCGGCGGGTGCCGAACAGCCTGGCGCAGCGCCTCCTCCCTCTCCATGCCGGTTGAGACGCTTGGCCTTGGCGTACTGGGTCACAGCGGTCTGTATCGCGGCGGTCTCTCGCGCCATGCAAGGCGCTGGTGGCTGTCCTCCTCGAGGTCATCGAGGTGCTGCAGCCGAGCGTGGTAGAACTCGGCCGCACTCGTGCCGGGGACTGGACCGGCGCCATCTCAACTGCGGGAGCAGCGGGCGGGCTTTCCCCGAAGGTCTCATTGCTCAGACAAGCGGCGTCGCCGGATTGTGGGCGCCGAGCGCGTGACCGAGCGACACAAGCCCCCAGGCACAACGCCTGCCCGCGCACGTCGAATGCCACAGGGCTCCAACGCTGTGATCACCGATCACCGATCACCGCGGTCCCATGCGGTCCAGCAACCGAACGCCGCCTGCGTCCGTCCTGCAGATCGACGGCGGCGTGGCCGAGGCGCCAGGCCTCTCACCCCCTCCCCCGTCCCAGTATCTTCCGGAAGGTGGAACCACATGACCTCCAAAAGGCGGCTCCTGACCCTCTCGGTGGCCACAGCCCTGGGCTTGACCGGGCTCAGTGGACCGGTGACCGCGACGGCTAGCCCCCAAGGCGCGACGGCACTCACCTGGGGCGCCTGTCCAGCCCGGTCACAGGCACCGCGCGGCACCTACTGCAGCACGATCAAGGTTCCGCTGGACTACGCGAAGCCGACCGGACGTCAGATCACCCTCACCTTGTCGATGGCGGGCAGCCGGGACGCCGAGCGGACCCTGGTGGTCAACCCAGGCGGCCCCGGACAGTCGGGCATCGAGGCCGCGCAGCCGGTGTGGGCCGCGATGCCTCCCGAGGTCTCGGCGAAGTACAGCGTTGTCAGTTTCGATCCCAGGGGAGTCGGCGAGAGTTCACCGGTCTCCTGCGGCGACGCCGGCAAGCTCATCAAACACCCGGCTCCGGACTACACACCGGCTGACACCAACGCCGAGCACGCACGGGTGGCAATCGCCCAGGGCGTCGCTGAACGGTGCGCCACCGCGTCCGGCGCGCTGCTGAACTCGATCTCCACCGCGAACGCCGCGCGCGACATGGACCGCGTCCGGGCAGCGCTTGGCCGGTCCAAGCTGGACTACCTGGGCTACTCCTACGGCAGCAGGCTGGGGGCAACATATGCCACGCTGTTCCCCTCCCGCACCGGCCGGATGATCCTCGACAGCGTGGTGGACCCCGGCGTCACCGAATACGCCGCCACGTACGAGCAGAACCCGGCACTCGAACAGCGCACCCGCCAGTTCTTCGCCTGGGCCGCCCGCAACGACCGCACCTACCATCTGGGCACCACCGAGGCCAAGGTGTCGTCCACCTGGACGGCGGTCCGGGCCAAGTTGCGTACCGCCCCCGCGAGCGGGCAGGCGGGCGCGACGGAACTGGACGACCTGCTGGCGTCGGCCCTCTACACCGACCTGTCCTGGCCGGACCTGGCGAGCATGGTCGCGGACTACCGCAAGGGCGACCCCTCGTCTCTGGTCGGCGCCTCCAAGCAACTGGCGGCCGGTGCCGTCAACCCCGCCCAACTCGCCTACAACTGCGTGGACGACCCCTGGCCGCGGAACTGGAAGACCTGGCACGATGACACCGCTGCTGCGGCGAAGAAGGCACCTCTGTTCGCCTGGATGTACACCTGGATCACCGCGCCCTGCGCCTTCTGGAAGGCGCCCACCGCCACACCGGTGAAGATCGGATCGGTGAAGGTCCCACCGGTGCTGCTGCTCCAGTCCCACGACGACCCTGCGACACCGCTCATCGGCGCGCAGCGGATGCGCCGGGCACTTTCCGGCTCCCGCCTGGTGGTCGCAGGCGGCGGCAACCACGGCCAGTACCTGTTCGACGCCAACGCCTGCATGGACGGATACGGAAACCGATACCTGCTCACCGGGAAGCTCCCCGCGGCGGACGCCACCTGCAAGGGCACTCCCCCGCCGGCCCCCTGACGACGCGTTCCCCAGGGGGTACGGGGACCAGACTCGGTGACCTGCGAGTTCCTGAACGCACGTCACGGTAATTGAGCACTCTTACGAAGTCCGACCGGCCCTGGTGCATCGACCCATCGCCTTGTGAGGCCGGGACTCAGCTCCTCCGCAGCCAGCTGACCAGGGCCACGGCGGGTTCGCGGTGTGCCCAGGAAGGCGTAGCCGCGCTTGTCGTAGCGAGGGGCCACGGCACGGGACTGCTTGCGCTTGTTGGCTGACCTCGGTGACCGTGATGCCTTCGTGGTACAGGTAGCGACTCAGGGCAGCTCCGTAGGAGCCGAACCGACTCCCGGACCTTAACGGCGACTGCCGGACTCATCGGTCTTCAGGGGCCTCGTCGCTTGGCTGCCAGGCCGATCCGGCGTGGTCGGCCAGGACGCGGGCGACATGCTTCGGCTCGGCGGCTATCCCGTCTTCGCCCAGGTCGACGACCCGCAGTCCCCCGGAGTACGGCGTGAACCAGGGCTGCCAGCGCCATTTACGCGGGGGCGCCGCCCCGTTCCTCAACCACACCACAACCGCGTGGGTGTGTCCCCTGCCCTTGGGGACGCGGACCACCGAGACCTGGCTGATGTCGGCCCAGGGCAGGCGCGTCCGACGCCGCCTGCCGGCGAGCTCCACGCCGTGGGCATCGATGGACAACTCCAAGTGCATGTGCAGACGTTCAAAGACGCCGGCCAGGGGAGTCATGGCAAGGAGCAGCAGTGGCAGGACGACATAGCCTGCCCACAGGTCAGCGGCAGCGGCTACCAGCTCCAGATACAACCACGTCGTCATCACGATTGCGACGAGCCCGAAGACGCAACCCACTGGCCCGACCGGACGACCCGTGAACCGTGCCTCCTCTTCCGCCGACGACGCCTCTTCGACCAGAGATCCCTCGTCGACCCGCCCCCGCCATCGCCCACCGGCCCACCGTCGCAGGACGGTGTCGAGTTCGTCCGGGGTGACCGCGTACGTGGTGGTGTCAAGCCGCAGCGCCCGCAGACGGGTGTCATAAGGGACCGGTGACATGCCCTCTGGCCGTGGTGCACGGAGCAGTAGGTGCACGCCTCCGTTCCTGCGCCGGCCCGGCGTGTCGACCATGGCGGCGTCGCTGATCTCCAGCCAGGGGATCATCCGACTGGATCCACCGCTCCGGACGAGCACTCCGTGGGCATCCACAACGAGTTCGTGCGGGAAGAACATGCCCGCCATTGAGCGCAGTGCGAGCGCCATGTACGGAACGAGCCACAAGAGGGCAGCGATCCGGGCAAAGACTGTGGGCGGTTCCACGGCGAGGAACAGACAGCCGGCAGAGCATAGTGCGAGACCACACGTCAACAATGACTGTGCCAGGGTCGCGGAGCGTCGTCGGCGGAAGCGGGCGACGGCCGCCGTGGCCAGCCCATGGGTGCCGTCCCACAGGCCTCCACCGTAGTGGGCTATCGATCGCTCGACAGCCGCGGGTTCGGCCGCCAGCCAGCCCAGACGGCACAGCAGCAGCGCCCCATCACTGCGCCGCGTGCGCGGCCCGTAGCGCGACCGGCGCGGTGGCAGGTATCCCTGGCGGATCCACACGACAACCCAGTCGGGACGGCCCCGATCGTCTCGGGAACGCACTGTCGTGATCCGTTCGACGTCGTGCCAGCGCAGGGTTCCTCTCTCGGCTCCGAACCGGTACGTCAGGCCCTCCGAGTCGACTCGCAACTCGTAGTGGCCGGGGAGCCGGAACAGCAGCGGCAGAACGATGGAGACCAGGGTGTAGCCAAGGAGACCGACGGTGACGAGCGGGACGAGGTACCAGCCAAGGCCCCCGCCGAAGATGTGGGGGTAGGAGCGTTCCGTCTTCTCCGTGAGGACCCATGTACCGAATGCCGCAAGGGCAAGGCCAAGACCCTCGACGAACAGGCGCTTCGGCCAGGCGCGCAGCTTCCGCATGCGGAACGTGACGGCGGCCTCGGTCTCGGGCACGGCTTCTGCCGCCATGGGAGGCACGTTCTCCTGAGGCCGCCGATAGCGCGGGTTGGGTGCCAGAGCGAGTTGAGACACGCTGTCGCTGCCCTGCTGGCGGGGCTTCGGGTCGAGGGTTCGCTCCAGTTCCCGGAACAGATCGCCCAGGGTCACATACGGCCCCGCGTCGTCGATGCCCTGCTCGACCAGGTCCAGTAGCGCACCGGTGAAAAGTGTGCACGGCTCACCGGGACGCGCGATCGAGGGCCGGTTGGCCGACGTCGCGGTCAGGGTGTAGCCCCCTCGGGTATGTGTCTGGGCCAGGGCGACGCTGGTGACGTCGGGCCCCATCGCCTCCACGATGGCCCGGCCGCTGAAGCAGCAGTCCAGGATGAGCACCCGGTTGCGGGCACCACTCACCGCCATGGCTTCCCGTAACTCGGAGAATCGTACGGCCGTGTACAGCGGATCGTCCGAGTCGCTGTGCGTCAGTGCCAGGAAGAGCTCGCCGGAGTCGGGGCTGAGCAGGCCATGGCCCGCGAAGTACACAAGAAGCAGGTCCTCGGCCTCCCTGGCCGCCTGCCTCACCGCCTGGCACACCTCACGATCGTCACGGCGGTCCAGCAGCGTCCGGCAGTTGTCGGTCGAGAGCCTCGTCGCCGTGGTGAGCAGGCGACCGAGCCGCATCACGTTACCCGTCACGCCGGGCAGTTCGCCGAGAGCCGAGCTGGCGGCGTAGGACCGGGTACCGATCAGGACGGCCCGCGACCGCCCCGGGTCCGGGAGTGCCATACGTCAATCCACTGCGCCTGGCTGATCGAGCGTCTTGTGGATCAGCGATTCGACGTCCCGGATGTTGCTTGCCTTGATGCGCACGGAATCGCCGGCCTGTCGGGATATCTCAATCTCCACATCGGATCGCTGCTGGCGCAGCCAGATGGGCAGCGACCGGGCCAGCACACCCACCACACCGGATCCGGTGGCCACCACCAGCCCCTCCAGGACGCCTCCACCCATGTGCCCGGGATCCGGCGCCGCCCGAACCGTTCTGACCTTTCCGCGCAGCTCGGGCTCGTCCAAGAGCCATGCATGCAACCGTTCGGCCAAGGCCATGCCGTCCGCGCCGGTCGTCCGCAGGATGATCGAACCATCCACTGCTCTTCCCCCTGTGCGGTGTCGACGTAGGCCAACAGTCTGTCAGGCGCCACTCACGTGTGCCACGGCCTCAGGAAAGCTGCCCCGCTCGCACGCGATCGACGTCGAGGACGACGGCTCCCTGCAGAGCGAGCAGGCGTTGACTGTGCATACCAGCGCTGTGCTGCTGGCCTTCGGGGCGGATCCGCAGCTCGCCGATCCCGACGGTCGCATCCCCATGGACATGGCCCATCTCTACGGCCACGACCTGGCGGTGAAGCTTCGGCAAGCTCACATCCGCGGGCGATCCGCCGGTAAAGATGAGGGTGCAGGCGATGCTTGTGAAGGCGAGGAAGTGCTCGGCCTGCGCTCGTAGCGACGGTGGAAACGGCGGCTGCCGGCCAGCCAGGACATGGCGCGTTCGCTGGTCCAACGGTGGCGCCCCAGACACTGTGAGGTCTCAACTCCTGTGCGGGCGATGCGGTGTCGGATACCTCGGATGCATAACCATTGCTGCAGGTGGGTGGGCCTAGTTGCAGCCCTTGTCGGCGTGGAGCTTGCCGGGCTTGTGACGGCGGGGGCCTCGGCGGGACCGGACCGGCGGGATGCCCTTCGCGAGGGGGATCAGGGCCTGGATGTCGTGGACGTTGGCCCCTGAGATGCCGACGGACAGGGGCAGACCGGTCCGCTCGGTGATCAGATGGATCTTTGAGCCGTACTTGCCCCTGTCACCAGGGTTCGGACCTGTCAGCTCCCCTTTTCAGGGCTTGCGTGTTCACCGAGTCGATCGCGCATCGAGACCCGTCCAGGTCACCGCGTGAGCCGAGTTCGTCTAGGACCAGGCGGTGGAGCTCGGCCCACACCCTGGCCTCCGTCCACTCCGTGACACGGCCTACCGGTTGCAGCCAGCTCCCAGCGGTGCAGTCGCGTGGTGCCCGTCCCGCGTGTCGCCGGTTGGTCGGCTGCCGACATGCCGGCGCTGAGCCGCCGCGCGGACTGCTCAGAGAAAAACCGGAGCGTGGAACGATCAGGGTGCGCGAGACTTCCCCGATGACCACAGACTCCTACGTGCGCCAGGCCCGCGTCGCTGACGCTCCCGCCCTAGCCCGACTTCGCTGGGCTTTCAAGCACGGCTCGGCCCATGGGGCAGGCCGAGCAGTGGATCCGGGAGCGGCTCGACGGCGGACGTTGACTGGCCTGGGTGGGCACACCTCAAACGCAGCCTGGCCAACCTCGCCGTCATCGCGCTCGACCGCCTGGAAACGCTCGTCCGCAACCGCCGGGATCGCCGAGACAAGCCCGAAACGGGCCACGGGATGATCCTGAAGTCGTGGTGGGTCGGGGCCGAGTAGGAACGGAACAGAGAACCGGTTTCGCTGTCGGAATTTTTGACGGTGGTCAGTGCGGCGGGGTCTCCAACGGGGGACATGTGGCAGCCCGCCTGGAGGGGCGGCGGCCGGTTGAAGTTTGATCAGTGCTCGGCAAGCCGGTTGGGCCGGAGCAGTAGCAGGGCGATGTCGTCGGTGTGTTGACTGGCTTGTCGAGTGCGATGGACGAGGTTGTCCACGAGTTGGTGCAGGGGAAGGCCGCTCCACTCGCCGAGGCGGTCTGCAAGGTCGGCGATCGTCTGGGCGATGTCGATGCCGGGGAGCTCCACGAGGCCGTCGGTGTAGAGGGCCAGGAGCGCCCCCGGGGCCAGCGGCAGCGTGGTGAGCGGATAGGAGTGAGTGCCGAGACCGACGCCGAGAGGCGGGCCGGGATGGATGGCCACGGTATGGGCCTGGTTGTCGGGGTGTTGGAGGAGCGGGGGCGGATGTCCTGCGCTGGCGAGGGTTACCTGGTGCCGCTCGAGGTCGAGGTGGGCGTAGAGACAGGAGACGAAGCGGCTGGCGTTCAGGTCGGCGAGGTCGCGGTCGGTGCGGGTGAGGACCTGGTCGGGCGCGGCTCCGGCCGTGGCGTGGGAGTGGACGGCCATGCGGACCAGGCCCATGAGGGCAGCTGCTGACATGTCATGGCCTTGCACGTCTCCGATGACGGCCGCGACGGTCGTATCGGTGAGGCGGATGAGGTCGTAGAAGTCGCCGCCGAGGTTGACGCCGTGGCTGGCGGGGAGGTAGCGGGCGGCCACATCCAGTCCGGTCACCGTGGGCAGGGCGTGGGGCAGGAGGGTCTGCTGCAGGGCGTGAGCGAGGCCGTGCTTGGCATCGTAGAGGCGGGCGCGGTCCAGGGCCTGGGCTATGAGACCGGCGAGCGGCGTGAGGATGGAACGCTCGGCTGCGGTGAACGGGTGGGGGGCGTTGTAGGCGAGCAGGAGACCGCCGATCGGGCGTCCGGAACTGAGCAGCGGCAGGAAGGCCCATGCCTGTTTGTCGCTGAGTTGCGGCGCCTTGGGGTACAGACGGACAAGCTCTTCCCGGCTGGCGAAGAACAAGGACAAGCCGGTTGCCATCGCGCGGCCGGCGGGGGTCAGATCGGCATCTGCGGGCAGGCCGTCCAACCGCTCGATGACGTCAGGCTCGTACCCGCGGTAACCGATGATCCGGATACGGTCTGGATCTGCGGCGGACATGATCATTCCGTGGGCGCCGAAGGCAGGCAGGACCTGGTCGGCGACCAGGTCGACGACGTCCTGAACGCCGATGGCCTCGGTCAGCGCGGCCGCCAGAACCATCAGAACGTGGATTCGGCTCTCAGGCGAGGCCGCGGCCCTGGTGCAGGGCTGCAGGCCGAGCGGCCTCGACGAGCGGTGCGTGACCAGGATGCTCGTGCCGCTGTCGTCCGCGTGGAGGCGGAGGTCCAGCCACTGGTCCGGCGGGCGTAGGACGGTGAGCGAGACATTCTCGCGACTGCTCAGGGCAGTGCGGTACGCGTCCATGTACGTGATGTTGTCGAGCCAGGGGAGCGACTGCGACGGCTGGGTGCCCATCAGCTGCTCCACGGGTTTGCCGAGCAGCCCGGCGGCGGCGGTGTTCACGTAGGTGATGTGCCCCGCGAGGTCGAGGGCGAGGGCGCCGAGGGGGAGGCGTTCGACTAGGCGGGCCGCCGACGAAGCGGACTGTGGCGGTGGTTCTTCGGTACGGGGAGGGACGAAACGGGGCCGCTCCGGAATGACCGGAGGGCGGACGGTCGCGTTCAGCACGCGCGCGATGTGCCGGGCACTGAAGGCGATGCGTCCGCGCTCACTGCGGCTGAGAACAGGCGTACGAGCGGGAGGCCATGCGAGCAGCAGGGCTCCCCGGCAGTGTCGGACTTGTCTGAACGGGGCGACCGCGAACGCGAGTGGATAAGGGAGGTTCGCCGCGGCACGCGGGTAGAGGCGCGCCAGCTCTTCCAGGGAACCCACCCAGACGAGCTGCTCGTTGCGTATGGAATCCTGCATCGGACCGGGCACGGCGAAGGCGGCCCGCCACCACGGTGCGAAGGCGTCGACCGGCACACCGCACAGAGCGACCAGGCCCATCACCGATTCGTCCGGGTCCACCAGGTAGACGCCCCCGAACCTGGCACTCGTACGGCGCACAGCCGCCGCCAAGGCCACACCGAGCGGATCAACTGCATCTGGCCGCTCACCAGAGTCGGTCATTCGGCGCAGTACCTCATGCTCATGCTCAGCACGCTAAGCCCGCACGGCGGTCAGCGCATGTGGATCAGCCGCACCACGTCCTGACCTCACGCCCGACGCCGTCCGCCACCGTTCAGGGTCAATCACAGGTCGCGCCTTCCCTGGCCCGTGCCGTCGTCCCGCCGGTCACGGTCGCCCGGGTGTGGCAGTCTCCGCTGACCGGTACGTCACAGGCGCCACCTCGCGTGCTCAGTTGCACGGCCGCCGCCGCAGTGGCTGTGCCGACCCGGTCCACAGGCCCACGTGAGGCAGTCGATGTCGGTGAACTCCACCGCCAGGCCGCCCGCGGCGGCCGCGGTCACGGAAGTACACCTACTCCGGGCCCTCGGCTGTGATCGCGCGCAGCTGCTGCTCACCGGCGCCCGCGCCGGGGGCGTCGCACAGGCGCTGGGCGTAGGCGGGGACAGGTGGGCGGTCAGGCAGCGCAGCCGGCCGCGGTCGGTGAAGCCGGGCGCAGCGGTGAAGCCGAAGCGGGCGCGGGTCTCGATGGTGATCCTGGTGCGGGTGGCGGCCGCGCGGATGCGGGGCCGCGCGGATGCGGGGCCGCCAGTGACCGGCGACGGCGTCGGGCAGGCGCTGGGCGAGGTCGGGGGCGCGGCCGGCGGGTCCGGGCAGCTCGGCCGCCGCGCGGGAGGTCTTGAGCTGCCTGACCAGGTGGCGCATCTGCGCGCCCGCGGACTTCGGGACCGGCCGGGTGACACTTCCTGCCCGGCGCGGTCCAGGCTGTCTTGCACAAGACCACGCGCGGGTTGTCCTTCCATGCCGGATCGCGCACAGCCGTGACCAGCACGCTTCCCGAGACGCCGGTCGCCAGCCGCTTAAGACATCGGGGACTTGATCACCGGCGCGCCCTGGGAAGCAACAGTGGGCGGCGGCTCGTCGACCGGTCCCGACGGGGCGTATGCCAGAGCACGGAGTACTCCTTGCTCTTGCCCCGCGCTCTCTCCATCTGAGTGAACCGTGAGGCCGTCGGCGTTTCGACGTGGAAGGGCTGTAGCGCCGGAGGCGAACGCCTCCGGCGAGGCGAACCTTGGCCGAAGGGCTGCCGATGCCCGTGCGGCCGGCCAGCCGATGCCCGGCCCGAGCCAGGAGGATGCTGCTGTGGCTGTACCCGTAAAGATCGATCACCGTTCCACCGACCACAGCCTCAAGCGCGCCTACTGGCTCGCGCTGGCCTCGGACCTGGCATACAAGGACGAGGCCACCATCGAGGCGCAGTCCAGGCAGTGGGGGTTCGACACCGTCCGGCACCATGAAACGCGGTTCACCCCGCCGTTCCCGCTGCAGGACACACAGGCCTACACCATGGCCAGCGACGACATGATCGTCACCGCGTTCCGCGGAACAGAACCGCAGCAGATCAAGGACTGGCTCTCCGATGCCACGACCCCGCCGCGGACCGGCCCGGCCGGAACCGGCTACGTCCACGACGGTTTCGGCGAAGCGCTCGAGTCGATCTGGCCCGACGTGAAGAACACCCACGCCGAGCTGCGCACCAACGGGCAGACCGTCTGGTTCACCGGGCACAGCCTGGGCGGGGCCCTCGCCATGCTCGCCGGCGCCCGCATGTACCTGGAGGACCCGCGTCTGGCCGCGGACGGCGTCTACACCTACGGCCAGCCCCGTACCTGCGACAGCGCGCTGGCAAAGGCCTACAACAAGGGCTTCAAGGGCCGGATGTACCGGTTCGTCAACAACAACGACATCGTCCCCCAGATGCCGCCCGCGCCTCCCTACACCCACGTCGATGCGCTGCGCTACATCGACTCCCACGGCAAGGTCCGCGAAGCGATGCCGCTGATCGGCGGCCTCACCGACCACGCCGCCGGTATGCTCGCCGACCCCCTGGCACCCGCCAGCGACGGCGTCCGCGACCACTTCATGCACAGCTACCTGACCGCGCTGGAGAAGAACCTCACCTGACCCCGGCATAGCAGGTGCCAGCGCTGCCCCGGGCAACGGTGAGCCTTCTCCATCTTTACTCTGAGCTGGTCAGATGCAGGGTGAGGACTGCCTCAACGAGGCTCGTGATACGGGTGGTCGAGCAGCGGAGCTTGCGGAGGAGTCGCCATGACTTGAGGGTGGCGATGGCCTGCTCGACCTACCGGCGGACCGCCGAGATCAGTCCGCCGGGCCCCTCCTCGCGCTGCGGCGGGATGTTGATCGGGCGGCCGTAGGCCGCAGCGCGCTCGCGCAGGGTGTGGCAGTCGGCTTCCCAGCCGTGCCCGGCCAGCCAGCCCACCGGGTCGTCGGGCATCTCCGAGACCCACATGGACACCGCCGATCCCGGCACGGCGTCCGCGCCGAAGCGCTCGATCACGCCGCGCGAGCCCAGCGTCAGCCCCATCCGACTGCCTGCCGCCGACTGCGCGCTGATCCGGGCCAACAGCAGCTCCACCGCATCCTCGGGCAGATAGATCAGCAGTCCTTCGGCGATCCACACCGTCGGCACCGCTGGATCGTGTCCTGCGGCGGCCAGCGCGCCTGGCCAGTCCTCACGCAGATCCACCGCGACGGTGATCCGCTCGCAGCGTGCGACGGCCCGTTCCTGGCGCAGCACCGAAGCCTTGAAATCCAGTGGCGCGGCGGTGTCGACCTCGAACAGCCGGGTTCCCTCAGGCCAGTCCATCCGGAAGGCCCGGCTGTCCATGCCGGCGCCGAGCAGCACGACCTGCCGGATCCCGGACGCGGTGGCCTGCTGCAACAGGTCGTCGAGGAATTTCGTCCTGATGACGATGGAGAACGCCACGCCCAGCCGACGGCGTCGCGCAGCCTCGTCACCGGGCAGCGGCGGCGAGGAGGGCCCCAGGCCGCCGGCGGTGGCGAAGGCCTGTGCCAGTGGGTCGCGGAACAGCGCGTTCTCCCGCTCCGTCTCCAGCGCCCGCACCCTGGCCACCCCCACCGCAGTGGCCCACACTCCCGACGGCTGCACCCGCTCCCGCTCATCAGTCACCGCGCCAGCCTAGACGATCGATTCCAAGGGGCCGATGAATGCAGCCATGTTCACGCGCGGCCGGCCGGTCATACGCGCACCGACCACCCACGACCACTAAACCCCTCTGGAATCGATCACCTAGGTCCGACAGATCCGACGCACCATCGATCATGTCGCCTCAACGAGTCGTCCACCAGCTCGGTGTCGCGCGCCCTGCCGGGCTGTCGGCGGCTGCCGCCTCCTGGGGAGTCCGAGTGAACACCGGCGGTGTCCCAGCGACTTGTCCGACGCCCGATGGGCCTTGGTCGAACCGCTGTTGACGAGCTGGTGGGACGAGAAGGCCCGCTACGGACTCAACATCGGCACACCACCTCAGCACAACCTGCGCGACCTGCCTCGACGCCATCTTCTACGTGACCCGCGCCGACATCCTTGGCGCTACCTCCCGCACGACCAGCCCCACGGGTACGTCGTCTACGGCGAGTTCGGAAAGTGGGAACGCTACGGCATCTTCGAGCAGCTCAACGCCCTGCTGCGGCGCCGCGTCCGCGAGGACGAGGGGCGCAGCCCGGAGTCGACCGGCTAAAGATCGTCAGCCACCAGCGCAGCATCGTCATCGACACGACCGGCCCGGCCTCCGCAAGGGCTGGGCCGACCGCGGCTACCGCGAATACGTCGTCGACCACGCCGCCCGCCTCGGCATCGACCTCGAAGTCGTCCGCCATACCCCTGGCCCCACGGCTTCACCGCCCTTCCCCGCAAGTGGGTGATCGAACGCACCCTGGCCGACTCATGTACTGGGGGTGGGGCAGACATGCTCGACCGGTGCGGCACAATCACGGTCAACTGGGCGGGCAATGGTGAGGGTGGGAACGTGGGGCGTTTTGGCTCGCGAAGCCGGCGTAGGGGCATACCGAACGAGCCGGCGCTACGGGCTGCGGCTGCCGAGA
This sequence comes from Streptomyces sp. NPDC001135, assembly GCF_053598395.1. NCBI lineage: Bacteria > Bacillati > Actinomycetota > Actinomycetes > Kitasatosporales > Streptomycetaceae > Streptomyces > Streptomyces sp. NPDC001135. The sequence continues at coordinate 51,093 of NZ_JBSFKD010000038.1, forward strand.
ATCCCGGTGGCAGCGTCGCTGAGATCGACCCGACGTACATCGACGACCCGAACGGCTACGTACCTCCCGAGGCGATCCGCGGCGCGTGGTTGGTGGACAGCAGCGGGAAACTGACAGGGGAGTACCAGGAGAACCCCCGTCACGGGGTGCCGCAGGACGACTTCAGCAAGCTCACTGATCCTGATCACTGGCTTGGCTGGCTCGGCGATGATCCCGCGACCGCCGTCCGCAGGGGCATCGAAGAGTCCTTGCGCGCCCAGGTGGCAGACGCAGTGGTCGAGTGGGTGAAGATCCTTGAAACGCCCCGGTTTCTCACGGGCGGGCGCCGACATTCTGAGGACGAACAGCTCATGTTGGTCACCCGCGCGGCACTCGCCGCGCCCTTCGCGCTGTCCGTGCGCACAACGCAGCACGGGCGTTCCGTCCTCCTGGGGGTGTTCTCCTGGGCGGCGGTGAACCTCTCATCGCCCGAAGTCCGCAAGGATCGGCACTGGTTCGACCTGGGCGTCGGGCTGGACTGGGCCGGTGAACAACTTCAAGGACGGATCTACGAGATTGACGGTGAGGACGGCACCGCCGCGCCGTAGAGCGGCGATGCCACTGCGTACCGGCGGTCAGAGCGGATAGGTGACGCCGTAGGCGCCCGTGAGGGGGAGGAGCCGTCCGAACCCTCAACTGGCGGGCGAATCCGGCCCCCGGTTCACCGCGCAAACAAGTGGGGAACGCGACCGTGCTCTCCCCTACCGGTCAGCAGCGGCCCGCGCTGATAGCCGATCTCGTCAGCCTGCACTGGAGCCTGCCGCCCCAAGACGATCCCATCTGGCCTGTCCTGCCACGGCTCCACAGCCGTGATCGGCTGGATCTGGCAGTGGGCGCAGCCGCTGCCACCCTCGGCGGTGCCGTGGCCGCCTCCCAGTCAGGCGCCGCCCACAGATATGCCTCCGCCGCGAGCAGCCGACCCCCCGGCCGTGGCCAGTGCCGCCACCGCTGCGCCCCGGCACTCCCCCAGCCATACCAGCACCCCCGCGTCGTCTTCCTCCGCGGTACCACTCACGTCCCCGTCGCCGAGCATGCAGCGCGCGGTTACTCCCGCCCCGCCTACACCCGCAACGACAGCGCCCAGCCCACCGTCGACCGTCGACGAATGGGTCGCCACCCGGTGCCCGCGAGGCCGCCGTCCGGCGGCTGGTCAACGACACAGCGTTCTTCTTGATTGCGGCACTGAGTTGCGAGCCTCCGTGCCCAGTGTGACTGTGGGCACGAAGGCATTGCCCACGACTGGCCTGGGAGCGGGCAGCCCCGCAGGCCGTGGCACGACACGTCGATGCACGACTGAACACCGCCATCTGCGGCGCCGGATGATCTGCCAACCAGTGTGGTCCCGGGAGCCTGAGGGAAGCACAGAGAGCGGGCAATTCAATGGCGAACGGACCTACGGACAAGGGTGCCTTCGGCGACAAGCGCGATCGTCGGCCCAATAGCCTCGGCGCGAGCCAACGTACGGAATACACCGGTCGATACGTGATCCTGCTGGACCGAGGTAACCAGGAGAGCGGGCTGAACGCACTGCGTTCCAACGCCGGTATAGCACCCGTCGAACGTGTCCGAGGAACCGAGACGGAGAACGTCGCCGAGCTTCTCGAGCACCCCGACGTATCGGTGCTCTTCGAGGAACTCGGCGTCGTCGTCGTCGAGGTGCGGCCCGAGCAGCGCTACGCGCTGGTGACCACGGCCGAGAGGGAACCCTCGATCATTGCCGCGGAGCCGGAGCGCATGGTGTACGCCCTGCCGATCATCGCCCCGCAGCAGGCGCCGGCCGAGTTCTTCCCTGCTTACCGCAGCGACGAGGAAGTGGTCATGCGCCACAGCATCGCCGAGGTCGCCGCTGCCAACGGCCCGGTTTGGGACGAGCAGGCCTGGACCTGGGGGCTGCAGGCGATCCGGGCCAACTTGTCCAGACTGACCGGACGCGATGTGAGGATTGCCGTCCTCGACACCGGTGTGGACACCGGCCACCCGGACCTGGCGGGGCGCATCGAAGCCGCGGCCTCGTTCGTGCCCGGCCAGGCCGTCCAGGACGGCAACGGCCACGGCACGCACTGCATCGGCACCGTCGCCGGCCCCGCCCACCCCCACCAGGGACCCCGCTACGGCGTGGCCTGCGAGGCCCGGATCCTCGCTGGGAAGGTGCTCAACAACGCCGGCAGCGGCACCGACGGCCAGATCCTGGCCGGCATGGCTTGGGCCATCGCCCAGGGCGCCCGCGTGATCTCCATGTCGCTCGGCGCCCCGGTCCAACCGGGTGAGCTCTTCCCACAGACGTACGAGAAACTGGCCCAGCGCGCCATCGAGCGCGGGACGGTGATCATCTGCGCCGCCGGCAACGACAGCAACCGACCGCAGCACATCGAACCCGTCAGCCGGCCCGCCAACTGCCCCTCCGTCCTCGCGGTGGCCGCCCTCGACAAGGCACTCACGACGACGTTCTTCTCGAACGGTGGCATCAACGGCCAAGGTGGCGAGATCAACATCGCCGCGCCCGGCAGAGACGTGCGCTCGACCGCCCCTGGCGGCGGGTACCAGATCCTGAGCGGCACCAGCACGGCTACGCCGCACGTCGCAGGTGTTCTCGCCCTGCTAGCGCAGGCGAACCCCAACGCCTCCGCGGCCGATCTCATGGCCAGTCTGCTGTCCGGTGCGTTCCTCCTGACGCAGCCCGTCATGGACGTCGGCTCCGGTCTCCTCCAAGCGCCGTGAGCGAGTCGTCCCGCTCCGAACCGGTCGGGGTCATCCTCGCGGTAGACCCCGACCGGTTCGCGGACGTCGTCGAGGCCCTGCGGCAGGCCGGGCTGACGGTCACGGGCGAGCAACCGGTCCTCGGCACGCTCTCCGGCACCGTCGCGGAGGACCGCATCCTGGTCTTGGGGGCCATCGACGGTGTCGAATCCGTCGACCGGGAGCGCGCCGTGCGTCTCCCCCCACCCGACTCCCCGATCCAGTGAGTCGGAGGAATGCACCTGGCCTGACGGGCCGGAGCTGGGTCCGCAGCGAAGCAGTACCACTGGAACGTCGGCGGGTGACCGTGGCACAGACGGCCCCTGGCCACGACCACGTCAGACCGACGAAGTCCCGACTGCCGTGTAGTGAGCGGACGCGCTTTCCTCCTGGACCACCCTCTCGCTTTTATGAAGCCTCAACGATTTCTCGCTCGAAATGGCCAGCAGGCGCGGTGGGTTCATACTCGTTAGACTTGGGGTGAGTTGCCCGAAGAGGTCGAAGCATGAGTACTGAACTGCATGAGACTCGCACGGAATCGGCTCGCCACGGCATCGGACTGTGCCTGTCCGGTGGCGGGTACCGAGCAATGCTCTTTCATGCAGGTGCTCTCTGGAGACTCAACGAGACTGGATGGCTCCGCAAACTTGATTTCGTGTCCAGCGTATCGGGCGGTTCCATCGCTGCGGGTATCCTCGGCCATGTATGGAAGCGGCTGGACTTCAATGACTCGAACGCGGCCGTGAATTTTGTACCGGAATTTCTGGATCACATCCGTTACTTGGCCGGGCGGAGTGTGGATCGCAATGCCGTGGTTCTCGGCGCGATTCGGCCGGGGCGGACCATTGGGGAACAGGTCGCTGCAGCGTACCGCAAGCACCTCTTCGGCGACGACACACTTCAGGACCTGCCCGAGCATCCACGCTTCATCATCACCGCGACGAATCTGCAGACAGGGAAATTGTGGCGGTTCTCCCGACCTTACATGCGCGACTGGACGTTTCCAGCGATCCCCTCCCCCACGACTGGCCTTGCCGTCGCCGTTGCGGCCTCCTCGGCCTTTCCGCCGTTCCTGTCACCGGTCGACCTGCCCATCGGTGAGGCTGACTGGGCGCTCCAGTCCCAACCGGCACCTGCGGTGCGGCTACCGGTCCACGTGGTCCTGAGCGACGGCGGCGTGTACGACAACCTGGGGCTCGAGCCAGTCGTAAAGCGGTGCGAGACAGTCCTCGTCAGTGACGGCGGCGGCCAGCTCGCGCGCGTTGACCACGTACCGCACGATTGGCCGCGTCATCTGCTGCGGGTCCTGTCCGTCGTCGACAGCCAGGTGCGGAGCCTTCGAAAGCGGGCGTTGATGGCAGCCTTCGAAGCCGAAGAATTCAGAGGGGCCTACTGGGGAATTCGCAGCGATATCTCGAAGTACGAACTCAGTGACAGCCTGTACGCCCCTATGGAATTGACACAGAGCCTCGCGAGAATACCCACTCGACTGAGCAAGATGCCCAAGAATACCCAGGAACAGTTGATCAACTGGGGATATGCCGTCTGTGATGCCGGGTTGAGGCGTTGGGTCGACCCGTTGCTGAAGCCACCGACCTCGTATCCCTACCCCGAAACCGGCTTCACCCTCTAGGTAGAAGTACGACTCATGTCCGGTCATGTGTATGTGGTCAATTGCCTGCCCGCCCGTCATGGCGACAGCATCCTCGTCGAGTACGGTGACCAGGAAAACCCTGCTCGCATCCTTATCGATGGCGGACCCGCGCCTTCCTATCAGACGCTGCGCGACACCATTGGAAGACTTCCGCCGGAGAAGCGCCGCTTCGAACTGCTGGTGGTCACCCATATTGATGCGGATCACATCGACGGCGTACTCATGCTTCTCCAGGACAACCACCTGGCCGTCAACTTCGACGATGTGTGGTTCAACGGATGGCCGCAGCTCGAGTCGCTCTCCGCTGGCCATCAGCGGGACGTCCTCGCTCCCCAACAGGGTGAATTCCTCGGGTACCTCATGCACGAACAGGGCCGGTCGTGGAATTCTTCCTTCGCAGAAGACCGCAGGTGCGTGGTGGTCGCCGATTCGGGGCCGCTGCCCTCACAACAGCTACCGGGGGGCGCGACGGTCACCCTGCTTTCTCCGCTTGAAGAGAACCTGTTGAAGCTGCGGCGCGCTTGGGTGAAAGCACTCGAGGAAGCCGGGATGCAGCCCGGCAGTTGGGAACAGGCCAAGGCTCGGCTCAGCAAGCGCACGGAGTACCAGCCGCGCGTCCCTCGACAGGACGTGTACGCGCCCAGAAGGTTCGGTTCCGACACGTCCGTGGCGAACGGAGCGAGCATCGCGTTCGTACTCGACTACCGGGGCCATAGGGTGCTGTTCGGTGCGGACGCGCACGTGTCGGTTCTCACCAGAGGACTGCGGCGTCTCGCCGGCGCACTGGGGGTTCAGCGTGTGCCATTGGACGCCGTAAAGCTTTCTCATCACGGCAGCATGGCCAACATCGATGGCCGGTTCCTCGACACGATCGACGTCCCGCGTTTCCTCGTGTCGACCAACGGAGCATACTTCCGGCACCCAGACCCGGAGACCATCCGACTCCTCGCAGAACGTTCGCCGGGAGCCGAGATCCGATTCAACTACCGCTGCATGACAACCGAGGTTTGGGAGCAGCCCAGCGCAGTACCGGGCGGAGCAATCCGGGCGGTTTACCCACCCGAGGGCCAGGTGCTGAATCTGGGAGCGTGATGGCCTCACGGAGAGGATCGTGATGGCGGCTGCGGATTTTGAGAGACTCGACATGGAGGTGCTAGCCGGCCGACGCGACCAGCTGTGGGTCTCGGCACGGTCCCGGCTGGGGGCCGTGTACGCCATACCGCGATCCGGCTGGCCCAAGAAGCACCTGATGGAAGCTGGCGAGATACTGCGGGACGCTGTGCGTCACGGCGATTTGGCCACGGCCAAGGCACACGGTATCGGGCAGCAGCTTCAGGGCCTCCTCTTCGGGGACACAGACGTGCGCGCGCTATTCCAGCGCACCCGTGGCGCCGCCGCCGACCTCGGCCGACCACTCGTCGTCCGGATACTGAGCGCACCGCACGACATCGCTGCGTTCCCATGGGAACTCACCCTCGACCCCGAAGGCGGCCAGGCGTTTCTGACACTGGCGCCGGACGTGCACATTCTCAGGCTCGCCCGGACACGGACCTATCCGGTTCACACACGCCCCGTTGAGCCACCGCTGCGCATCCTGCTGGTGCTCTCCAGCCCCGAGGGCGAAGCGATCCCGTTCGACCTCTACGAGGAGAAGAGAATACTTCTGAGCGAGCTCACCCCACTCGTCCACGGTGGCAGAATCACCGTGGACGTGGAGGACAGTCCGAGCCTGGACAACCTCCATCGATGCATCAGCGGGCGGACGCGCGGCTACCACGTGGTGCACTACCTCGGTCACGCCAGTCAGGCAGGCCTGGTGCTGGAGAACAGCAGGGGCTCCCCACGTGATGTCACAGCGGAGCAATTCACCAGCCTGCTACAGGGCTGCCCGGACCTGCGACTCGTGGTGTACGCAGGCTGCCTCACCGCCGGTCCCCCGCTCAAACCGACCACTGGTGGGCCACCCGAGGACGACTGGCGCCAATCGCCCAGCATCGCAGACCTGAGCGCAAGGGTGGCGGCACCGGCCGTCGTGGGCATGCAGGCCGTGCTGCCTTTCCCGACACAGCGCATCTTCGCTCGCATCTTCTATCGTTCCCTGGCCGGTGGACGGAGTCTCGCCGACGCGGTCCAGCTTGCCCGTGGCGCCATTCGCGGCGACGAGTTCGTCGGAGGCTTTCTCGACTGGGCCGTTCCCGCCCTGTTTGTCGGCGGTGACGAATCAGTACCGCTCCTTGACATGTCGGTGTCGGCGGCACCTGTGCCACGCCCCGCACACCGGGAGCTGAAGCTGGGTCTCGAGGAAGAGGAACGCTCGCTGCACGGCAGACCCGACTCCCTCCGGCAGGCGATGAAGGTTGTCAGCGGCAACAGCTTCGCCCGCGCCCTCTTCATCACCGGCGCCCCAGGTCTGCGCACGCCGTTCGTGGCTCGGATCCTCGACGATCTCGGGGACGACGTCTCTCTCGTTCTGTACGTCCACGCACAGGTCCTCAAGCACCAACCGGATCCCGTGCGACTGCTTTGCACATGGATCACCGAACTGCTCACCGGGCTCGACAAGCGTGCCCGGCAACCACACAAGAGTTGGAGCAGTGACGACTGGTGGAAACGCGTACTCGAAGAGCTCGTCGCCGTGCCCGCAGTCCTCGCATTCGATGGCCTCGAGGAACTCTCTGAGACGGCCGCAGCAGACCTGGGTCACGTCTTCCAGGAACTGGCACTGCGCCGTTCACGCGCCCGCCTGGTCCTGGCTGGAGCAGGGCGGATACGCATGGAGGACTTCCTCCGCGAGCGTGCTGCGCGGTACGCCACGCAGATCCGGCTGAGCCCTCTGAACTGGACGGATGTCGAGCGGTGGATCAGCTGGAACGTCCCGGAACTCCTCCGCCACAAGAGCAGGCTCGAGCAGTGGTACACGGACGGTTTCCAGGAGGACTTCACCCTGTGGGCCCGGCTCGCGGAATTGGTCGCCAAGCACCCTGCAGCGGATCCCGAGGGCTTCGTGGACGAATTGCTCGCCTCCCCCTCCCCTGCCCCGCTCCGCCCCGCCGCCCCACCTCTGCGAGCAGCCCTCACCCAACCGAACGCGGCATCGCGGGCCGATGAGTTCGCCGGCTGGATCACCGCCCTGGCCAACAAGAACAAGGTGGGCGGAAGGGTCGTGGTCTCCGGCGGAGCAGGGGAACGGTCCTCCATAGCCGAACTGGCGCCCATCGAGTCGCCCTTCAAGTCGCGAGACGCGGCCAGCGATTACGACACCATGATCTGGGCGAACAGCGCGGTGGAACAGGACACCAACGTGCTGTTCCTCGATTTCGGCGGACCCGGGTCTCCCGAGGTCTGGAGCCACGTGTGCCGGCGGCTGAGGCGGAGGGGCGTGCTGTTGATCGGCGTCGGTGGTGACAGCAGTGACGTGGGCATCAGCTACCCCGGGTGGTGTCCCGACGTCCTCACGGTAGGAGCCCTGGCCGGCGAAAGCCCCACACCTTCAGCGACATGGAATCCCGCCGAAGGGAAGCCGGAGATCTTCGCCTCCGAGACCCTCGCCTGGGCCGCGCCTCCGACTACCTTTGCGGGGACGCGTCCTGGCAGCCGTCAGGCGGCCCTGGGTGTACTGGCCGCCGCACTGCTGGTCTGGTCGGTGGACAGGTCAATGACTGCCGAGGACGTCCGCCGGATACTGCTGAACACGGCAAAAACTGGGACGGCACTCTGGGACGGCGAACTCGCGCACTTCCGCGAGCTGCAACTGGATGCCGCGCTCGAGAGTGCCCGCACAGGTCTGCTGGTGAGTGTCCTCGAGCGCGGCCGGGCTGGTAGGCGAGAGTTGACAGCCGCCACTGGTCTCTCACGCGACCTCGTGCGCGGACTGCTCGAACGTCAGGAAGCCAACACCAAGATACGTCGTGTCCTGACGGAGGACGGGGAGAAGTTCGAACTGATGAGAGACCCCCCAGGGTAGGCGGCCCGTGGTCCGTCAGCCCACGTGTACGCGGAGGCGCCGCAACCGGGCTCGGGACCGTTCCAGGTCCTTCTGCGGGAGCTGGTCTCACGCGCCCTCCGTGGGACCGTTCGTGCGGGACCGCGGTGATCGGTCACGTGCGGCCACGCATCCGCTCAGCGGCGACGGGTCAGGGCTGCCGGCTTGACCGCCGCCGCTCCGAACCGGGCGCGCACGCGGTCGTAGGCCGCCTCCACGCGCAGCGCCCGCTCCTCGGCGGGAACCAGGATGAGCTGCAGCGGTGTGCGGGCGGGGGGCCTGAGTGCTTCGGTGCGCCATGTGAGGACTCGGACGCGGGCGTGTTGCAGGCCGAGGGAGGCGTAGGGGTCGTGGGCGGCGTGCGTGAGGATGGAACCGTGGTGCGTCGGCGTGGTCAGGGTTTTGCTGCGGGTGAGGGGGGCGGTCTGCGTATCGGACGGTGATCGTCCGGGAGCCGGCGGTCTCGTCGGTGGTGCGCAGGCGGCGGGCGAGCTCGTCGGCGAGAGCGATGAGGACCCCGCCCGGCCGGTCGGCAGGTCCGTTGAATGTCGAGTCCCGGTGATGCGCGTGGTCAGGGCCTGACCGCGAACACCATGCCGATGTCGCCGGCCTGCTGCACCGGGCCCTGTTCGGTGCTGACCGTGAAGCCGTGCGTGAGGAGGGCCTCGCAGACCGCGTCGCGGTTCTGCTGCCACTCCTCGACCTCGAGGACGGCCTGACGGATCAGCGGCCAGTGCCGTTCCTCGATGCCTCTGAGCACATCGAGTTCGGCGCCTTCCACATCGACCTTGAGCAGGTCGATGTGGTCGATGCCCTGCTCGTCGAGCGCTGATGACAGGGTTCTGACCTTCACCCGGTGCGTCTCAAGCCGCCGTATCACCCGCAGCCGGCGGCTGACGAGCAGAGTGAGGAGGGGAGCGGGTACGCGGCGCAGGGCCGGTCCCAGGCCGCCCTGGCGGATCATTTCGACGACGCTGGCGGTGACCCGCCGCCGCTCTGCCTCGATGTTTCCCTGATCCCGCGAGGAGGACGACAAGATCGTGGCGGCCGGTACGTAGCTGAAATCGAGTTCGTCGTCACGGGACGCCAGGCCGTAAGGGAGCGCGGTCAGACGTCCGTTGAAGAACTCGCGAGCATTGCGTTCGAGTGTCGCGTGCAGCGGCGGCACCGGCTCGAAGGCGTAGATCCGCACGTCCCCGCCAAGCCGCTCATAGACGGCCGCCGAGAACACGCCGATGTTGGCGCCCACGTCGAGTACCGTCGCGCCCCGCGTGCACTCGACGCCGTGGTTGAAGTAGCCGCCCACCTCCTCGCGCAGGAAGGACGCCTCCCAACGATTGATACTGTGCAGTTCAATCGCCTTCATGGTCATGACAAGGTCATTTACCAGGGTTGGAGCCAACAATCCAGCCCCCACGCGTCACTTCTGCCGTCCTGCGGGCGGAGGGGTAGGCGTGGACGACCTGTTCATCGCGTACCCCGTGTGGCTCAATGCCGACAAGGCGCAGCGGCTGCGCCGACTGGCTGACGACATTGCCCTGAGAGTCGGCGTCGAGCCGGTCGAAGGCGCGCAGCGGCTGGGGAACCCCGTGCGTGGCAGCGACCGGCCGGTCGAGGTACTTGTCTAGGGGCTGTCCGACAGGTCCTCACCGGATCTATAGCCGGATCGCGGCGAGGGTGAGCGTGCCGTGAAAGACGAACGCTCTCTTGTCGTACCTCGTCGCCACGGCACGGAAGCCCTTGAGCGCGTTGATGGTTCGCTCCACTTCGTTCCTGCGGGCATAGCGTCCCCGGTCGAATCCGGTGGGGCGGCCGGCGCGGCTGCCACGCCGCTGGCGGTTGGCCCGCTGGTCCCGGTGTTCAGGAATCGTGTGCCGGATCTGCCGTCGCCGCAGGTAACAGCGGTTGCGGCGGAAGCTGTACGCCTTGTCGCCGCAGACGTGGTCCGGACGGGTCCTGGGGTGGCCTCCGACCGGGCGCGGGACACGGATACGGTCCAGGACCGGGATCAGTTGCGGGCCGTCGCCCCACTGCCCCGGCGTGAGCAAGACGGCGAGCGGCCGGCAGCCGCCGTCACTTGCCAGGTGGATCTTTGTCGTGAGTCCTCCGCGCGAGCGGCCGACTGCTTCATCAGGGCGATGCGTGGTGGGCTGGCGTCGTCGTCCGGGTATCCGGGCCGGCCGGTGGCGGCCTCCTGCGGCGTGCTGGTGAACGCGGCACACGGTGGAGTCCACGCTCACCACACTCCAGTCGACCCGGCCTTCTGTATCTGCGTCGGCCTGGATAGCCCGCAGGATCCTCTCCCACGTGCCGTCAGCTGACCATCGCCGGTGACGATCGTGGACCGTCTTCCACTTCCCGAACCTCGCAGGCAGGTCCCGCCACGGAGCGCCGGTCCGAAGCCGGAAAAGAATCCCGTTGATGACAATGCGGTGGTCCTTCCAACGCCCGCCCCGGCCCACGTTCCTCGGAAGGTGTGGCTCCAGCCGGGCCCACTCTCGGTCAGACAGATCACCCCGCCCCATGCCGGACGGAACGACCCCCTGCTGGGCCGGTCACTCGGTCTACCAGACGCGCCTTAACCGAACTTGACGAACGTCGGGAACGGAGACGAGAAGTCGGCGGACTGCCGGGAACCGACGAACCCGCTGAACGATGTGCAGCTGCTGTTCGTGTACAGGTTGGCGTCCGTGTCGGTGTTGTTGGACGCCTGGCTGGCTCCGCCCGGGATACGCAGGCACACGCCGTTTGGCGTCGAGCCGAGGACGGCCTCGGCTCCCGTATCGGCCCGGGTGTAGAAGAAGTCTCCTTGCGCCGCCTGGGCCGATGTGGACACACCGGTCACCGCCATCAGCGCCGCGGCACCGGCGATTACCGCGATCCTCACCGAACGCCCCAGCCCCAGTGCGTACAATGTCAGAGTCCTTCCTCCGAGAGGAACTGCCAGCACGGAGAAGCCGTCACCAGCCGAACAAGCGTCTCTCGCTTCACCGCGAAGAGGAATCCCCCACAAGAGGGTGCCACCCGGACAAACGATGGAGCGCCCCGTCAGGGCCGGACTCCTCATCGCAGGCATCTGTTACCGAAGCGCGACACGGATTCCCACATCAGTGCAGCTCACTTGGCTGGTGAGGTCGGGAAGGCGGCCGCCGACGCCGGACTGCATGTGGCCGGCGTCTTCACCTTCCCGGGACACGGCTACGGTCACGACGCGCGGGCACGCGAGCGCGCCGCACGGTACCACCCGCTGAAACAACGCCCACAACCCGTCCGGCCCGAGGCCGCCGCAGCAGCTCTCCAGCTCTGCGATGTCATCGACGATTTCACCCTTCTCTTCCACGATCGCCAGCCAGCGGATCTTGAGGAGCTCCGACCCGATCCACGCCCCTTTGGCCCAGGGGCACTGGCTGCTTCTCGCAAGGCCATCTCAATGGGCGATCAGAGACGGGGAAGGCGCTGGCCCAGGTCGGTGCAGCAACGGTTGTATACCGCGTGGAGAACACCCGGACGAACTCGGCTCCATGGAGCTCGACCGCCACGGCGCCGACCCCCCCTTCCAGGTGCTGATCGAACGCGAGGAGAGGAACAGCGTCGCCATCGCCTCCAACGAGTCCTTCGGCGCGCAGGTACCTACTTCCCGGCCGTCTCGTGTTCTTGTCGGCTCAGAGAAAGTGATCTTAGCCTCGGATCCCTATCTCTGACCCAGCCGCAAACTGACCGCCAGGGCAGGGACGGAGTGCCACGGGCGTAACCCGGCCACCGAAGCCGCCAACGCCAATCGCTCGGTCCGCCGACCTCACCACCGAAACCGACCACACGAGAGGACCCAGCACCTGATGTCCATATGGCCTTCAATCGTTGCCGTACTCGGTACCCTCGCCGGTGCCCTGACCGCCGGCCTCCTCCAGCACCGTTCGGCACGCACCGCACGAGCCGAGCAGCGCGCCGACAGCCACCGCCAGGACCAGCTCGGCGCCGTCACCGACTTCGCGGCCGCCCTGGACGCGCACCGCTCGGCGATGTTCCATCGGGAGCGTCTGGCCCTGACCGAGGCCGGAACCGAGCACCAGGTGGAAGCTCAGACGAGGTCCCACGACACCCGGGCGGCGATCACCGCGCCCCACATCCGCCTTCAGGTCCTGGTCCCCGAGCTGACCGGCCCCGCCCAGCAGGCCGCGGATGCCACGTACGCGCTGCGCAAGGCCACCGACCGCACCGAGCTGGACGCCGGGCGGCATGCGGCCAAGGAAGCGTCCGTGGCCTTCGTCGCCGCTGCCGCCGCACTGTTGAGCCCCAACAACCGTTGAGTGAGGGCGACCACCGCCGGCGTCCTGGCCGTCCGGTCGTGCTGATCCCCTACGCCCTACAGCACTCGTACGCTTGCGTGGCGGGTATTCCTATGTCTCGCCGCCATTCCGGACGCCGGTGATATCGAGGCCACTACTGGCAAATAATCTCTACCGCAGGCCGCTCACGACCAGCACAAGCACCCGGAACCGCGTCACTGAGCCGGGATCGGCTGGGTGAGGTTCACCGGGTTGCCGTCGGGGTCCTGGATGTGGGCGACGCGCTGTCCCCACGGCATGTCGTTGGGACCGCCACGGACCGAGCCGCCCAGCGCCGTTACCCGGCCGAGCATCTCATCCACGTCGTCGACACCGATGCTGAGCAATATCCGTGAGGCCTCCCGGTGCCCTGGGTTCGCCTTGGCCACCAACCCGAGGTCGGTGTCGCCGATGCGCAAGCCGAGGTAGAAGACCGGGCCTTCCTCCGGCACCCGGAAGATCTCCTCGGCGCCGAACATCCAAGGCCCACGACCAGCCCGACGACGGCTACGAGCGTTCCCCACAGCAGCGCCAACGGTAGTTCGGGATCGTGTGGCCTGTGCGCGAGTTGGGGGCGAGCGCACGTCGACGTCACTCCTGCTTCGACGCGAACCGCATGGCCGCCGAGCAGACTGGACCACCCGGTGCGTCCATGAGGGCGGACCGCACGGGGTTCAGAGTCACCCGCTTTCTCGTCGATCTCTCATTTCTGGCGCTGACCGTCGCGGTAGCAGAGCCCGCACCTGGAACCCGTGGCAGCCGTCATCCGGCGGCGCGGCGCCGGTCAGCCCCTACAGCGGCGCAGGAGCGACGTCGGCACAACAGGGGAGCGGCTTCCTGAGGGCGCGCCTCCGCGAGGAGCGCGCGGCCGCGGAAGGCCTGTACCCGCTCGGACGGTGGGAGCCCACCGAGGGCGGAAGCACCCCGCTCGGCGTGCAAGCGGCGCGGGCATCGCCTCGGCCGGTACGTCGTACGACTCCGGCGCGAGCGCGACATCCAGCGCACCGGCCGGACGGGCAACCGGGTGATCGCCGGTTGAGGGCTCACCAGTGGGCGCGGTCGTCCCAGGACCGGAAGTCCGCGAACTCGACGGGGTCGTCGTCCTCGTCCAGGGCGGCGAACCCATGCGTGACGAGCGTGCCGCGCTGCCAGTCGAGGAGGGTGTCGATCAGGCCGCCCTCCAGCGGTGGGCCCTGGTCCGCGTGGCGGGGCCACACGATCAACGGCCAGGTGTCGGGATCGCTGCCCTCGGTGAGCCAGCCGAGATAGTCGCCGTCGATGGAGTTGGCGAAGGGAAGGAAGCCCCCGGGCTCGGGCCAGATGGCCAGCGGGTACCACTCCGCGTGGCCGTCCTTCAGCTGCCGGTAGGCGTCTACGGTGTCCTCGACGTGCGTGAGGAAACGCCGTTCGCCCGTCCGGAGCGGGGTGTGGAAACGCAGCCACCCGCTCCAGATACCAGCGCCGTACCCGTCCATCAGCCGCACGTACTCCCCGGGCAGCCGCGTGCCCAGCTCGGCGAACAACCGCTCCCAGGAGCCGTCGCCGAGGTACGGCCGCTCGGGTGGCGGTGACAGCAGCCGCAGCGCGTCCAGCCCGGTGCCGGTCTCCAGCGCGACCCGGCGCTCGGCCTCGGTGAGCCGGGGCGGGACCGGCGCGGGCGGGGCCCACGGCTCGGCGTCGGGAAGGAAGGCGGTCCGCGCGACGGTGCCCAGCAGTGGGCCCAGCAGCGGGCCGGGAGGAGAAGGGAGCTCCCAGGTGTCGCGGACGGTGTGCCGCAGATAGCCGGTGAGCGTCAGGCCGTACCGGTGCCAGCGGAGCAGGCCACTGCCCGGCACCGCCCCGGAGTGCCGCACCACCACGGTCCACTCGTCGGGGTCGCCGGAGGCCGAGGTGTCCCAGAACAGGACGTCGCTGCCCCGCGTACAGCCCCAGGCCAACAGACCGCCGGGCTCGGGGTGGAACACGGGCCGCTCGGCCTCGGGCAGTTCCCGCGCCGAGATCCGTGCCTCCCGGTGCGTCGCGCGCAGCCACTCGCCGTAGTCGAAGCGGTCCCGCTGGACGGCCGGCACGTGGATCCACAAGTACTCGCCGAAGTCCAGCGGCCCGTACCGGTCGGCGAGCCGCTTGTAGTCGGCCGGCAGGCGCAGTCCGAGCCAGTCCTCGACGGCCGCCCAGTCGATGGGCACGCAGGCGGGCGGGCGCTCCGCGGAGGGGGTGGTGAACGTGCTTATCTCCGCTGCCAATTGACGTCCTTCCAGCGTGCGCCATGTACGGGGTGGATTCTTCCGTCTCCGCCGTCCGGGCGGAAATCGGGCGGTGGCAGGTGTGCCGCTCAGGTCAGACTGGCGCGCACGGAGGACGAGATCGCCCGCAGGGTGGCCGAACGGGACGCGGAGTCGACCGAGGTGGCCGAGGAAGCGTTGCACGCGCTGATCGCCCTGGGGGCCGCAGGCGCTGGAGTCGTTGATCGCGGCGGCCCCGGCGCTGAACCCGTTCGGGCAGCTGTGCTCCATCGAGGTGTTCACCGCTCTCGCCGACCCGCGCCCCGCCGACATCCTGATCGGCATGCTGAGCAGCGAGAGCGCGGCCGTGCGACAGTGGGCCTCGGAGGCCCTGGCCGCACTGGGCGTACGGCGCGCCGTGCCACGTCTGCGGCAGGCGTACGACGCGTTCCTGCGTCGCGGGGAGGGGCCCGACGACAGCGAGGGCGAGGGTCTGCGCTGGGCGCTCACCGCACGGGGTGCCCGGGAGACCGTCCTGCCGCCGCGGTCTGCCGCGCTGCGCGGTTCGGGCGGCGCACTGAAGGGTCTCTGGCCGGTGGGACACCCGCCCGAGGTGATCCGGGACCTCGCCGACCACGGGCAGGCGGTGCTCTTTCCACTTGGCGCACGGAGCGCTTGGGTTGGCGGAGTCCTTGGGCATGGTCCGCGCAGCACGTAGCCTGCGAGGAATCGAGAGCATTCGCGGAGCGGTCGCATGAAGATCACGTGGCGTCGGATCGGGGAGCAGGACTTCCCTCTGCTGCGCATGTGGCTCCAGCAACCCCATGTGAAGCGTTGGTGGAATCACGAGACCACGGCGGAAGCGGTGGCACGCGACTTCGGTCCCGCTGCCCGAGGCGAGGAGCCCTCGGAGGACCTCCTCGTCTTCCTCGAAGGCCGACCAGTTGGTCTCGTCCAACGCTCACGCCTGCACGACTATCCCGAATACCTGGCCGAGCTGGCGGCCATCGTCCCTGTGCCTGACAACGCGATGACCATCGACTACCTGATCGGCGATCCCCGCCAGACCGGCCAGGGCATCGGGACGGCGGTGATCCACTCCGTGATCGTGCACACCTGGGCCGAACACCCGGCCGTTCCGTGCGTTCTCGTACCGGTGGTGGCAGCCAATCGCCCTTCGTGGCGGGCGCTCGAGCGAGCGGGGCTGAGCCGGGTCGGGGTCGGAAACCTGGAGCCGGACAACCCGGTCGATGACCAGACCCACTACCTCTACCGCGTTGACCGGCCGGGGGCCGGCGTCTGACCACAAGCCGGTGCGGATTCCGCGGAGGTAGGAGACGATCGCCAGGTCCTCGCCCTTCTGGCCGTAGACGCCCGCCTTGCGGTTGTCAGCAAGTGCGGTGCCGCCCTGGTGGCAGGGTCGACAATCGGCTTGGCCTTCAGCGGACAAGCCGGAGAGGACTTGTGTGTCAGTCACCGTTGAAGATCGTTTGGCCACCACCGACCTGGTCCTATGGTGTTGCCGGCGGAGGCGCCGGACACGGCCCTAGGAAGCGATCAAGGCTGAGGGTCTTCGACAAGAGAGCGGCCCCGTCTGACGCCGGGACCGCTCCTTCGTGTCGGGATTCGAGAACCGTCATACCGCGCTCGGCAGGTCCACCCAGACTGGCGATGGCACGCGCTGGGAGCGATTCCCCGTGCCGCTCCTGAGGTGGGCCGGATCGCACCCCGTTGGAGGGTGAAACCAGATGATCCATTCCAAGCGGTCGCTCCGGCTGTTCGTCAGCTCAGTTGCCGCACGGATATGAGTAGATGGCGATGGTCTTCGCGTGCCGTGTCATCCTCCTCCGGTACGCCACTGAGTAGTGCCCGCTGGCCGGGGCCCAGAAGTTCAAAGCGCACTTGGGAGGCGTTGAAGGAGTTGAGGGCTTCCAGCAAGTACGCGGGGTTGAAGGCGATCGCCAGGTCGTCGGCGTCGGCCAACGTGGCCGCGAGCTGCTGGGAAGCGATGTCGTCTTCGTAACCCGCTTGCAGGAGGACGGTTCCCTGGGCGGAGAAGTCGAGCCGGATCGGGCTGTTCGGCTCCGCGACGACCGCGACACGGCGGACCGCGTCGGCGAGCGCCTCCCGCTCCGTGACCGCGACTGCCGGGTTGTCCAGTGTGAACAACTTGTCGTAGCGCGGCAGCCGCCCCTCCAGCAACCGCAGTGTCGTACGCATCCCGGTTCCCTCGAAGGCGATCAAGCCACCACCCGAGCCACCCGGACCGCTCAGCCCGATGCGGATCAGCCCCGACTTCGTCAGCGCACGGGAGATCTCGGTCAGCCTGCGGCCGGGCACCACTACCTCCACCACGTCGGAAACCGCCCCCTCCGGCTTCCACGGCACCACACGCACGGCATACCGGTATCGGTCCGTCGCGGCCAACGTCATGGACTCGCCGTCCAGCCGGATCTGGATCCCCGTGAGCACCGGGAGGAAGTCGTCACGGCCGGTGGCTATCACGACCTGTGCGACCGCCGCCGCGAACTCTGCCGCATCCAACGTGCCGCGAAAGGCGGGGAGCTCGGGAAGGGCCGGATACTCCTGGACGGGCAAGGTCGACAGCCCAAAGCGCGTACCGCCCCCTTCCATCGAAAAGCGCGCTCCCTCCAACGCGCACGCCACCATCGCATCGGGCAATACCCGGCAGATATCCAGCAGTCTGCGCCCGGGCACGAGCACCCGACCGGCCGTCTGCGTCTCCGCCGGGACCTCGATGGTCGCGGACGCCTCGTAGTCGAAACCCGAGATACGCAGCCGTCCCTCCGCCGCGTCCAGCATCAAGCCACCCAGCACAGGCACAGGGGAACGCGGGGGCAACGACCTGGCCGCCCAGGCCACGGCCTCGGCTAGAGCACCTCGCTCGATCCGGAACTCCATGTGTACATCCCCCATCGCGTCGTACCAGTTGGTCCGCGCACGCTATACGTCGCCACTGACAACGCTCGGTCCGTCCCGGCACACCAGGGCGAGGAAGCCCACGAATCTGGTGGTGACGCCCGACGTGGACTCCCTCGCGACCGCGCTCCATGCGACGGCCGACGACCTGCTGAAGGAGTCGCCGCGTATCGCGCCATGACGGCCCACGGCTCCGGATGGGCCGAATACGGCTTGTTCTGGCACAACGACCACACGCGACAACCCGTCCTACGCCCACTGATCGCCTTCGATCATTGACCCCTTGGCAGCGATCATCTAGTGCTCCAGTGCGACTTGGTGATCTACTGGTCCGGTCCGGCCCGGCTTTCGCGGCCTGGAAGCACTCCTCGATGCGGAGGCTGACCGAGGTGGTGTGGGCCGATGAGTAAAAGAACTCATGACGCCGGCCGAGCGGCGGTGAAGGATCGGGGAATGACGACGCTGAGGAAGACGAGAGCCCGACTCGGGATGCTGCCGTTGGCGGTGATGGTCCTGCTGGCGGGGTGCGGAACGCAGCGGGCAGGGGACACCGCCGACGCGTACCGGCGTTCGCATCCAACGCCGACCGGCATATCGACGCCGAGTACACCAGCGGACTTCCCCTGCCGCGGCGAGAGCCACAAGCCGACGGCACCCACGGCTGCCACCACCCCCAGCTCAACCGTGCCGCCGACCGACCACTACGCCGAAAACCACGGCTTCAGAGTTCCCATCCCGTTGCACGGCCAGAGCCGCTGCGACGGACTCACCGCTGTCGGACGCGTCAAGAGTGCACTCGAACCGCTGCGTCGGCGCGGCGACTTCGCCCCGGACAGCGTCCGCAGCGCGCTCACTGGCCTCGGCTACTCCGCCGGGAAGGTGCAGGCGTACCAGGAGGGGTCCGCCGGGGTCGGCTTCCTCATCGACATCGGCGCCTCTCCCTGGTGTGTGGAGGGCACGATGAGCAGAGACTCCACCAAGGCGGATGCCTTCGGCGGCTACCCCGACGGCACCGGCTGTGAGCCCCCGAGCGGCGGCCACTGACCACCCTCTTCGCCAGTAACACCATCAACGTCCGCTGTCGCTGACGAGGTCCTGAGCGCACCAGGAAACGCGCCCATATGGGCTCTTCGGACGGCCGCTGTCGCGTGGCTGGACGGCGGCGTGGCAGTCGGCGCGGCGGAGGGGTGACACGTGAGTCGCTTCGGTGGTAGCCGCCGGCAGCCCTGCTCCGCCCGGATTGCCCAGCGCCGCTTGGGAGGTGGCCTTGATCCCGTCCTGCCCGAGAACCGTCGTATACGGGCTGTGCCGGCGAACGAACGCCAACTCACGCCAAGGTGACGTTCATGCCGCCCTCGGCCAGGACGTCGAGGACCCAGGCGAAGAGGTCGTAGCGCTGGCCGTCCGGTGTCAGGGCCTGGGACAGGTGTGCGCGTGCGGTCGCGGCGTTCCGCCACAGCAGGGTTACCACAGCAGGGTTGCGGGGGCGGGGTAGCCGAAGTTCCCGCCCAGGCAGTCGTCGAGGGCGGCGAGGCAGCCGCCGAAGTAGCCGCCTGGCCCGTTCACCGCCTCGCCAAGGGCCAGGTAGGGGCCCGGTTCATCGGTGATGTGCTGACCGTCAAGTTCGTAGGCGTGACCAGCCGGCCAGTCACGGTGGGCGCCTCGGCAGGGCCGTTCCCGGACCAGGTCGAGCCAGGCCCAGCGCCGCCGGGTGTCGAAATGGACCCAGGCGGCTTGGGTGTCCGGCGGCCCAGCGAGCCATCGGTCCCAGACGGGCCGCGCGTATTCCGGGACAGGGGTGAAGAAGTCGCCGTCGACTCTGCAGCCACGGCTCAAGGTCGTCCCACGGTTCATCCGACACGGTCCACGGCGACGGTCCTCACGCTGGACAGAGCGCTCAACTCCCGCCCGGGAAACGGCCACCAGGCGACACCTTGCCTGTGTCAGCCGTTGTTAGTAACCGCTGACGCAGATCGGCCGGAATCCCCTGCCAAACAACTCATTGACCGCCTGCTGATGCTGATCAGACGTCAGATTATGCCGAGCCTCCACCGCCGGCCCACCCTCCTGCACCCAGATAGAGGCAAAACGAGGCTCATTGCCGTAACCACTCACACAGATCGGCCGGAACCCCCTACCAAACAACTCATTGACCGTCTCCTGATGCTGATCAGACGTCAGATTATGCCGAGCCTCCACCGCCGGCCCACCCTCCTGCACCCAGATAGAGGCAAAACGAGGCTCATTGCCGTAACC
>NZ_JBSFKD010000038.1:71344-93544 GCF_053598395.1 Streptomyces sp. NPDC001135
CCACTCACACAGATCGGCCGGAACCCCCTACCAAACAACTCATTGACCGTCTCCTGATGCTGATCAGACGTCAGGTTGTGCCGAGCCTCCACCGCCGGACCATCCTCCTGCAGCCAGATGGAGGCGAAGCGAGGCTCATTGCCGTAGCCGCTGACCCAGATGGGTCGGAACCCCCTGCCAAACAACTCGTTGACCGTCTGCTGATGCTGATCAGAGGTCAGGTTGTGCCGAGCCTCCACCGCCGGCCCGCCTTGTTGAAACCAAACCGAGGCAAACCTAGCAGCACCCGCCTGCGCCATCTTGGAAACTCCTCCCGCAACCAGCCTCTTCGGATACTTCCCGGACTTTGGGTGATCGACTGTCGGCGCACACGATGTTAGTTACATGAGTTCTCGAATTCCTGCACTTGTCGTTGAAGACCTCGGTGTCGTCGATGACCGTTCCTTCGAACGGGCGGTAGAACTCCTCGAGGCCATGTCCGGCACGCGCCATCGAGGTGTACTCCGAATGCGCCCGCCAGCAGGCCGCCAAAGCTCGAAAAGGGGATCCGCAGCCCGGGCCTCGGACGCTCGTGTGGCGGTCTGACCGGCAGAATCCACCTCGCCCCCGACGGCATCGTCCGCCCGCTCGCCTTCACCCTCACGGGCGGGAACAACAACGACTGCACCCAGTTCACCGCCATCGCGGCCAAGTCCTACCAAGCGGCTGTCCGCCCTCGCATCGCTCCTGACGTGGGCGATACGCGCAAGAGCGCACCAGCGGTGTCCGCCGTTCTCGGTAAAACTGGCACGATTAGTCATATCCTGGCGACTCCTTGTCATGTATACCTACATGACCAACGATCAGGCGTTAACCCATTGCACAATCGTCCCGCCGCACATGCTCGAGCATCTCTCACGAGCGGCGGACCCAGAGCTTGCCGCCCCCGCCCGTACTACGTTGGAACACGACGCCTCCGTGCGTACCAAGCGCCGCCTGACCGCCGTCCTCGGGGCAGCAGAGGCCGTCGCGGGCGAGGCCGGCGCCGACCGGCCGCAGCGCACCATCGACGACGCGCACCACAAGCAGACCCTGCCGGGCACGCAGGTCCGCATCGAGGGTGGCCAAGACAGCGAGATCCCCGCGGTCGATCAAGCCTACGAAGGTCTGGGTTACACCTTCGACCTGTATCTGAAGGCGTACGGCAGGAACTCCATCGACGGCAGGGGACTGCCCCTGATCGCCACTGTGCACTATGGCGAGATGTACGACAACGCCTTCTGGAATGGCGAGCAGATGGTGTTCGGCGACGGGGACGACACGATCTTCCTGAACTTCACCAGCTGCTACGACGTCATCGGCCACGAACTGACGCACGGCGTCACTCAGTACACGGCGAACCTGGAGTACTACGGGCAGTCCGGCGCGCTCAACGAGTCCGTGTCGGACGTCTTCGGAAGCATCATCAAGCAGTGGGCGCTTGGCCACACCGCCGAGAAGGCCGACTGGATGATCGGCGCCGACCTGCTCGGCCCGACCGTCCGCGGCTACGAGAACCATCCAAAAGGCCTGCGCTCGATGAAAGCCCCCGGAACGGCCTACGACGACCCGCGGCTCGGCGGCAAGGACCCGCAGCCCGCCTCGATGGACGACTACATCAAGACGGCCACCGACAACGGCGGCGTGCACCTCAACTCCGGTATCCCCAATCATGCGTTCTACCTGGTCGCCACAGCCCTCGGCGAGTACTCCTGGGAACGCGCCGGACAGATCTGGTACGACACGCTCACCGGCGGGCGGCTCCCATCCAACGCGGACTTCGCGACGTTCGCAGCACTCACGGCGACCGCCGCCAGGCAACGCTACGGGGACGGCGAGGAGTACCAGGCGGTACTCAAGGCGTGGTCGCAGGTAGGCGTGCCGACCAACGGAATTGCGTGATCTTCAGCGATCATCCAAGTGGACGCTGTGCGATCCGGGCCGGGTGCACCGCTTCTGGGCCGCCACTGTCGCCGCGGGCCTGCCGACGCTCCCCCGGCGGAGGCCGCTTCGGAGGGTACCTCAGCGGCGTGGGGTCTGCCGGCCCGGTCTCGAGTCAACGGAGCGGTTGCTGGGCGCACTGCGCGAGACCGGTCCGGATACCTGTTGCTGGACGTGGATCTCCGCCGCCGCTTCCGACGAGGCTCCGGAGGCGAATGGCCGCGGGTGACGTGATGCCGGTCATCACGTCATGGGGCTTGCCCAGCCGATCAACGCTCCGTTGAGCATGTGCAGCGTCGTACCCACCGCCAGCAGGGCGGTGCGCGGGCTGAGTGGCCGGCAGCCGAACCGGGGCAGGGCATGCCGATCGGCCCACCATGCGCGCAGCCGTCGCCTCTGGCTTTGTGCGCAGTGGCTGTTGACGGCGTCTGCTGCAGGAGTGAGGGATGGGTGCACCCGGCTGTGAGGGCGGCTCGGTGCCCATGAACTCGGCCGCTTACCTGCAGATCGTGTTCCTGCTGACACTGAGAAGACGCGCTACATCGGAAGGGCGCCGCTCATCCGCGCCTTGCCCTGGCGTTCGGTCAGCCGGGAGCCGGACTCGCGGCGGGCGGCGCGGCGCAGCAGCGGGACGGCGAGCAGGAAGCCGACGACGGCCCAGCCGGCCAGCACCAGCGCGACTGTCGGCAGCTGCCAGGAGCCGGACGGCTCCGCGGCCCGCGCGGCGTCCGGCAGCAGGGCCGAACGCACGCCCTGCGCCATCCACCGGAGCGGGAAGACGGACGCCACGTCCTGCACCACCCCCGGCAGCCGGCCGATGGGGAACATCGCCCCCGACGTCACCAGCAGCGCCATCACGGGCAGCATGACCATCGCCAGCGCCTCGCGGGCGTTGGGCAGCACGGCCCCGATGGCCGCGCCCAGCGGTACGACGGCGAGCAGCCCGAGGGCGATGACCCATATCAGCGTCAGCCAGCCGCCGGGGCTGTGCGGCAGCGGCCCGTCCACGAACAAGGCGGCGGCGCCCAGCAGGACAGTGATGATGCCCATCGCCATGGTGACGATCAGCACGGACTTGGCGACCAGATAGGCCGGTATGCCGCCGGGCGTGGCCCGCAGCCGCAGCAAGGTGCCCTCGTCGCGCTCGGTCACCAGGATCTGCGGGAGGTTGATCAGCCCCACCTGGAACACGACATACGCGGTGAACCCGGCGATCGTCAGGTGTGCGACGGGGGTATGGGTACCGGGCAGGTCGTCATGGATGAAGGAGGCGACCACCAGGGCGACCACCACATTGCTGAGATGGCTGACGAACTCCTTGCGGTTGCGCAGGAGATGACGCACCTCGATACCGCCGCGCCGCAGCCCGGCCTGCCATGAGCGCAGCCGCCGGCCGCCGGTGCGGTCCGGCCCCGGGTCGCCGGTGGCTCTGCCGTGAGCGCCGTCCGTCGCGCCGGTCCCGCGCCGCGCGGTCCTGTGCCGCACCGCTGTCATGTCCGTCTCCCTCATACGGATCGTTCCTCCCCTGCCCGGGCGCCCACCAGGGCTGTGTTGTCGGTGGTTGCGGCGTCCGCGGCGCTCCGGGCCCCCGTGGTGGCGCCGGCGAGCTCGTGCACCATGTGCAGATAGGTGTCCTCCAGCGTCGGGCGGCGGACCTCCAGGTCGGCGATCGGCGCGTCGGCCGCGCGGTGCAGCTCCCAGACCAGCAGGGAGGGATCCGCGGTGCGTTCGCGGCGCGGCACGCCGTCGGGTTCCGTCCAGCGGACCTCCGCCTGGGCGGCGGCCCGCCGGGCGAGCTCGGCAGGTGTGCCGCAGACCCGGATACGGCCGTTGACCAGCATCGCTATCCGGTCGGCGAGACGCTCGGCCTCGGCCAGGTCATGGGTGGTCAGCAGGATGGTGACGCCTTCGTCGCGGGCCAGCCGCTCGACCAGGTCATGGAACTCGCGCCGCGCCTCGGGGTCGAAGCCGGTGGTGGGCTCGTCCAGGAAGAGCAGCTCGGGGCGGCCGACGATGCCGAGCGCGACGTCGACGCGCCTCCGCTGGCCGCCGGACAGCTGGTCGACCCGGTGCCGGGCTCGGTGGGTGAGACCGACCAGCTCCAGCAGCTCTTCCGCGTCGCGCGGATCGGGGTAGTAGGTCGCGAAGTGCCGCAGCAGTTCGGCGACCTGCCAGCGGCCGTGGTCGCGCCACGACTGGAGCACCAGGCCGATCCGGCCACGCCAGGCGTCGTCTGCGTGCGCCGGGTCCTTGCCGAGGACGCGGACCTCGCCGGCGGAGCGCTCCCGGAAGCCTTCCAGGATCTCGACGGTGGTGGTCTTCCCGGCGCCGTTGGGGCCGAGCAGGGCGAAGACTTCCCCGCGGTGGATGTCCAGGTCGACGCCTTGGAGCACCTCGGTGCTGCCGTACGACATCCGCAGCCCCCGTGCGGAGACGACCGGTTGGCGGGAGCCGGCTGCTGCGGCGGGGGTTCTGGTCATCGGCTCGCCTCCGCGTGCTGCTGTTCGGGTGCCGTCTGCTGCGCCGCCGCAGGGCCCGTGCCCTCGACGATGGCGCGGAGAGCGGTGACATGGCCTTCGAAGGCGGTGCGCCCGTGGGCCGTCAGCCGTACCTTGGTGCGGCGTTTGCGCCCGCCGCCCTCTTTGCGGATCTCCAGATACTCGGCCTCCTCCAGGGTGTGCAGCTGCTTGGAGAGCGCGGAGTCGCTGAGCGAGAGGCTGTCGCGGATGAACGGGAAGTCGGCCCATTCCGTGGCGGACAGCAGGGCCATGATCGACAACCGGGTGGAGGGATGGATCAGTTCGTCGAAGCCCGCGGGGGTGCTCATGGACCCGTCTCCTCGTGAATGGCTTGTGTGGCGTGGCCGCGCAGCGCGCGTTCGCGGAGTGGGCTGACCGCCCAGCGGTTCGCCGGTCCGGTGAAGAGGACGAACACGGCAGCCGCGACGGTGGCCGTGATCAGGCTCGGGCAGGGCAGGGCGAGTGACTCCGCCAGGTGGTCGGAGAGCAGGATGGTGCCGCCGGTGACACATCCGCCCGCGATGAACGTGGCGAAGCTGCGCCAGCTGTACCGGGAGTGGTGCAGCCGCACCCGCGTGCGGCGGCTGTGGACGACGGCCAAAGTGCCCAGGGTCCCCGCATAGGCTGCGAGCATCAGCCACAGGCCCCACGCCGGGAGCTTGAGCCCCATGCCGGCAAGGAAGACCCACATGATCGCGGCCGTCATGTAGGTCGCCTTGCGATCACCGTGCGCGCATCGCTCGATCTCGTCGTACACCCGCTCCTGCGGCACCCGGATCCGCTGGAGATCCTGCCAGGCCCGCTCGGCATCCACCGGTGTGGTCATGCCACCGCCTCCCCGAAGACGTTTGGACTGCCGGGGCGCGCCGGACCGGATCAGGCCGGACCGCCCCCGCGTTGACTTGCCTACCAGGAAAGTTAGCGTTGACTTTCCCGGCAGGCAAGTCGAAGTGACACCGCCGCACCCGGTGGCCAGTGCTGTGCAGCGAAGGCCCACCTCTGGTCCGCTGCCCGCCTCGGCCGCCGATGAGGTCATCGCCTGGACAGCGTACGAGTGAGGCCGGTGGCGATGGTGGTGGCGAGGACCCAGCCCGAGGCCATCAGCGCCGCCGCGAGCCACTGCTGCCAGCCCGTCGGGCTGAAGGCCTGCTCCTGCCCGAAACCCACCACAGGGACCAGCAGATCCAGCGCGTAGAGGAAGGCATTGAACGGCGGAGCCTCGCTGGGCTTCACCGCGGGTGGATGACGGACGTCGAAGGCGATCGTTGCGACCAGCAGTAACAGCACGAGCCATCCCGCAGCGCGGATCGGGCGATAGCCGTAGCCCACTGTCCAGTCTTGGATGTGGCCCCACAGGCGCACGGCGGACGGCTGGCCGGCGCGATGGGCACGGCACTTGGCCAGCAGGACCTCACGCGCCGCGGCATCGTGGCCCTGCCGGGAGTACGTGGCGGCGAGTTGCTCGTAGGGCTGTGGCAGGTGGCCACCGATTTCCTTGGACAGCCAGGCAAGCCGGTCGTGGAGGGGGAACGGTGCATCCAAGTGGTCGTACACGAGACCGTCCAACCGCAGGTCGTCGGGCCAGCAACCGGGGGTGTCGGCGAGTACGTCGATCTGGGAGTGCCGGATGTCGACGGGACCGTGCAGCTGGGTGCGCGCATCGGTCTTGACCACACCTGCTCTGATCCTCCTCACTGACAGCGGGCCCTCGATGGTCGCCCCCTCCAGGCACAGCGCGCTTGCCGTGCGGCTGCCGGAGAGCGAGACCCGGCCGTGCGAGAGGAAGCCCTCGCAGCAGTCGAGTGCGCCGCCAACGGTCAGGCCCCGTGCGGTCAGCGTGTTGCCTGCTGGGTTGGTCAGACGGGCTCCGTGAAACTCGGCGCTGGCCGCCACACTGGCGTCCGTGAGGACGGCATGCCCCTGCGAGACCAGGTTGCCGCAGTACAACCGGCCCAGGACGTGTAGTCGCCGGGCGGACAGGGTCTCGCCTTCAGGATTGTGGATCCGCGCGCCCGCGAGATCGGCCGAGCCACTGATCCGCGTGCCCTCAAGGCGTACCTCTCCGAGGGCGGTAAGGCCGGAAGACGCGAGGTCACCACCGATGTGGGCGAGCGCGGCATCAAGGGCCCGTTGACCGGTGGCGTTGAGTGTCGCGTCCTTCAACACCAGCGGACCGTGCACGGTGGCTCCGGTCAGTGTGACTGGTCCGTCGGCCGTGAAGCCTGCGTCCAGGGCGAGGAGTCCTTCCACCTGCAGGCGATCGGCGTTCAGAGCCGCACCCGAGGAACGGGAGAGCTTCGCACCGCTCAGCAGGCAGCATCGGGAGATCTTCGCGTCCTGCAGTCTCAGTTCGCCCAGCGATCGCAGGGCGTGCCCAGACCGTCCGAGGGCGTTGCCGCAGAAGAGGCCGGCGGCAATCACGAGGCCGTCCCCGTTGAGAGTCGCACCGCCCGGGTTGGTGATGCGGGCCCCTTCCAGAACCAGGGTCCCGCCGACCCGCGCGCTCCACATCAGCATCTCACCGTTGACGATGGCGTCACGGCAGATGATGTCCCGTTCCACGAGCAGACTGTCGGCGTGAAGGGCGGGAGCGCCCCGGACCGACATTCCCGTCAGGTCTGCCGTACCGGTGATGTGGGCTCGTGTGAGACGCAGTGCACCGTCGCTGCGGCACTCCGCAAGACGCAGGAGGCCGTCGACGCGCGCGTCGCAAAGCAGCAAGCCGGGCATCTGTGAACCGCTGAAGTCAACCCGTCTGGTGCGGGCACCCTCCAAAGCGGGCCTTCCCTGGAACATGCAGTCCCTCAGTGTCAGGGCGTGAGGCACATCGCAGCCCGACAGATCAAGATTCCCCCTCACCACCGCGCCGCGCACTCGCAGGGCAGGCACATGTCCGGGCTCGGGCTGCCGCTCGCCGAGGAGAAGGCGTGTTATCACCTCAGCCCGTACGCCTGCGGACTCGCGAGAAACTCCGCCGAGGTCGACCAGCTCCCCCCTGGGAAAGGCGTCCCACAGCATCGCTTCGGCCTCGGACAAACCAGGGCTGGACACGGGCACTCCCCCACACGTCCGCTCTATCCGCTCGAACCGTCCCTGCAGTGAGATGCGTGCGCGGTTCGCCCCGGTTCCTGCGGGGAGGTGATTACGGCGTCATCACCTCGCGACTGAGCCTGAGGCACCAACCAACCGTTCTGGGGGCCTGTCTTCAGTCGTCATCAACGGGCGTTCAGGAGTCTGCTGGAGTCGCCGAGGGCCGTCACGCAGCAACGCCCCACCACACCGCCCACGGTACGAATCCGACCGCGGCCAGCCCGACCGGGGTCAGGCGCAGCCAGAGCGCCCAGGTCGGCGTCGGTCGTCGGCGTCGGAGTGCGGCTACCGACACACAGGCGGACACCACCACGGCGACGGCGAGCCCCTGCACCACCAGCCACAAAGCCGGACGGCCCCACACAACGGGCGCCGCTGCACCGTTCCCCGCCACGAAGACGGCGAGCGGGCAGGTCACGGTCGCCGCGACGGCCAGCAGGCCGAGCCCGGCCAGCCACCGCACCGGGCGCAGGACCGGCCCCCGGCGCAGGAGGGCACCCAACGGATAGGCGGCGAAGCCGAGGAGCAGCAGCGCCGGGGCGAGCCAGGCGTACCAGACGTGTCGCGGTACGGGGGTGGTGGCGAGCGCCTGCCCGGGTCCGGGGGCGGCGCTCGACGCCGGTGGGTGGCCGGCGGCGACGGCCCGCACCCATGAGGTCATGGTCCGCGCATAGGTCGGGGTCAGCTCGCCCAGCTTCTTGCCGTGGAAGAGGGGGCCGCCGATCCGGTCGAACCCGTCCGCCGTGCGGTGCCCGTTGTGCGCGCCGCCGGCGACGAAGCCGATGACGGCGTGCCGGTTGCCTGCACGGGCCAGGGCCTCGCGGAAGATCCGTGCGCTCTCCTGGGGCGGCACCTGTGTGTCGTGATCGCCCCACAACGCCAGCACCGGCGTTCGGTGGAGCCGCTCCAGCACCGGCAAGGGGGCGTAGCCGGCCGCGGGGAACAGACCGATCGAGGCCATGAACTGGGTGGCGGGGCCGGCCAGGGTGCGACGGAACGGTCCACCCATCCCCTGGTGGCGCAGATGCACGGTGAGGTTCCAGGCCTGGGTACGCAGCGGGTCGTAGCCGGACCCGCCGATGGTGACGACGAACGCGACGTCCGCCGAGCGCGACGCGGCCAGCGGCGCCACCCAGCCCCCCTCGCTGAAACCCCACAGCCCGACCCTGCGCGGGTTCACCCCGGTCCTGGACCGCAACAACCGCACTCCGGCGAGTGCGTCGTCGGCCAGCAGGCCGAAGTCCCGATGGAGCGGGGAGTAGCCGACGGTCCGTTTGTCGTAGACGAGCATGGTGATCCCGGCCCCGGCGAACGCCTCGGCCTCCTGCCGGTACTCCTCCCGGGGCCCGGGGCCCGAGCCGCCGACGAGTACGATGCCGGGTCCCGGCCTGGGTGTTCTGGTCCTGCTGAGGATGGTGCCGTGCAGGACAAGCCCACCGCCGCCCCGGAAGGTGACCTCCTGGCGGACCAGCCCGTTCCCGTCGGCGTGCGCCACTGGTGCGGCCAGCAGGAGCAGGGCGCCGGCCAACGCCCCGGACAGGGCGGCCAGCACGCCGCGTATCAGTGATGCGGACGTAGCCGAGAGCAGCACGGCGAGTGTCCCCCTTCGTCGTCGGTCGGGCCGCGCGGTCAGTCGGTCTCGGGAATTCCCAGCAGCCGGACGAGCACGGTCCGCGCCTCGGGCGCGTCTGCTCGTTCCGGGGTCGAGTACCGGTAGAGGAGCGCGATGTACTCCTCGAAGAACGCGCGGAGTTGGCGGGGGTCGACCCGGAGTGTGGCGCGCGAGAAGAGTGCCGCGTCGGCCCAGGGCCCCAGCGTGGCGCGCGCCTCCTCGAACCGCCGGGCGGAGTCGATCAGTTCGGCGAGGTTGAGACGATGCATCTCGGTCAGCGCCTCGCGCATCTCCGGCGTCTGTCGGCTGTACGGCGGGAACCGACGGTCCGCCGGCACTGCCCGCCACCACCGCTCCCTCCCCTTCGCCAGCTCCGGGACCTCCTCGACGAAGCCGTGCTTGGCCAGCTGCCGCAGGTGGTAGCTGACCAGCCCCGTACTCTCGCCCAACTCGCGTGCGAGCGCGGCGGAGTTGCGCGGCCCCCGGCGCAGGCATTGCTCGATCTTCTGGCGCATCGGGTGCGCGAAGACGCGCAGTGCCTCGACATCGGTGATCTCTTGGGCGGGCGGTTGTTCGGCCACGCCAGAAGGCTATGAGTTGCAAAGAGCATTTGCAAGGAGCCCTTGCAACTCTCGGATGCGGACCGAGTCACCACCTCGCCGTACAGCACAGACCAGGAATGCCGTAACTCACCGAGACGGGGCGGGAGTTCATCGGACCGTTCCTGCCGGTCACCGAAGGGCCGGGAACGCTGGTGGTGCTCTCTGCTTCCGGTCGAGCGGAGAACGCTGCGGATGATGGAGACTCCAGGCCGTGGAGAGCTCGGTCGCCGAGGAGGGACTCAGTCCGCATTCACTCGTAACGCAGGCGCAGTGACTCCCGTTCGACCTCCTCGATCTGGTCGACGGTCAGACCCGGCAGGTTCAGCTGGGCCAGCGTCACCTCGGCGCTGGTCGGTGGGGCGTCGGCAGGCACCCACTGCTCCGGTCGCCAGGCGTTGGCGCGCATCAGCGACTTCGGGCAGTGCGGATAGACCTGCTCGACATGCACCACAATCGCCGTGACCGGCGGTTTGCCGACGGGAGTGAGTTGGGCGAGCAGCTCGGGGCGCGCCCGAAACGCAGGCGCGGCCATTGACGCGCAGCGGTGGTCGGGCGGCCTGGGATGAGGAAGAGCAGTCCGACGCGTCCGGTCTGCAGCACGTTGTGCATGGCGCCCGGGCCTCCTCGGTCAGGCGGTCGATCTCCTTGCGGAGCGAGTTCGGGTTCGGCTGCGGGTGGAGCTCGCGCAGCAGGTCCGGGCTGGTGAGGGCGTCCGTCCGGAGGTGTTTGAGCGTCGGTCATCTGTCACCTGGCTCGCCGCTCTGCGACGGCATACCCCCTGCCCCTCACCCTCCACCGCCTTGAGGGCGAGCCGCAATACCGGCTGTTGGAGATGCCGGCACGCTGTGGCGGGCCCTGCGCCGCCGTTCCAGCCGTCGGCACACCGCGAATCCGGCGGTGGCGAGGATGAGGTACGCGGGTATGAGCAGGATCGCGTCCGGGGTCGTCTGGTCAGCGGACCAGCCGGCATCGCGCTTGTCGCCCTCCAGCACGACGCGGTTGACGGTCAGGAAGGTCAGATGAGTGCCGATGGCGGCCCACAGCGGAGCCGAGCCCAACGCCGTGCGGGCCGCGACGAGGGTCAGACCGAACACCGAGACAAGGATCAGGTAGTCGACCGGGGGCTGCCCATCGGGCGCGATCCCCACCGGCACGGGCTCAGCGCCGAGCAGGCGCGCGGTCCCGGCCTGCACCAGGGTCGAGGTCCCCGGCACCAGCAGGAACACCGCCGTCGTGCCGAGGGCGGTGCCCGTGCCGCCGAACCGCTCGCGCAGCCAGGCCCAGCTGTGGCCGCGCAGCGTCGTCTCCTCCGGCAGCGCCTCAAGCAGGAATGCGACCATGCCGTTGGAGACGACGAACCAGGCGAGAGCGGTGGGATCGGGGCGCGTCCAGCGCAGCATGCCCGCGGCGGTCCCCGCACCGAGGACGAGCGCAGCCGCCACGGCCGTCACCCCCACGCCCGTCAGGAAGGCGCGGAGGCTCGCGGTCGCGCTGCCGAATCCGAGCCACTGCAGCGGTCGGCGGTCGCGGCGCGCGGCGAGGAGGACGCAGGGAACGGCGCATGCGGTGACCAGCGCGGCCGGTATCAACCGCGCCGTGAGACCAGCGGCTCCGGCGGCGTCGGCGGCCGACGAGCCCAACACTGTGCCGACACCCAACGACGTGGCCATGATGAGGCCGCCGATGACAGCCCGGCCCAGGACCTCGGCGCGTGAGGGGGCGGGCGTGCCACGGCGGGGTTTGGTAGAGCCGGCGTCCACAACAACTCCTTGGCGGTTCCTTGTCGGACACTCTGGTGGGTCAGGTGTCCACGGCCGTGGCTCAGCCGCCGCTGTGTGCGGTCGCGTCCGCCTCCGAGGCTGAAACCCGGTGCGGGGCCTGGCCTTTCCGCCATCCTCATCGTCCGCGTGGACCAGAACCTCATGTCTGCTGATGAATCACCTGTACAACCTTCGATGTACTCGGTGATCACGGTTGCCGCTCCAGAGCTGACGAGCGCCGCAGACGTTGCGCACCTGGCAGCGGCGGTTCGAGCAGGAGGGCATGTCCGGTCCCAGGGCCCGCGCGGTGAGCCCGGCGCTCACCGGCGCGCTGCGCCGTTACTGGCCCAGCACGCTGCGGCAATGCGCCCAGGCCGACTCGGACAGCAGAGGCCGCCAGCCGGTGAACAGGTCGAGCAGGTGTGACCCGTAGCGGGAGCGGACCTCCGGGCTGACTGCGGCGATGTCCAGCTCGTTGGCGGCGGTGAGCTCGGCGAAGTCCCGACGCGCCTCGACACTTGGACGCGTCCGTGTGCCTGTGAAGCGGTCGACGAACACGCCTTGGTCATCGCTCAGCCCACGGTACGAGGACTCGCGGTCGCATGAGGCGTAGAAATAGACGAGTGCTTCGGCCTCGGTGCCGATCGCCTCGACCAGTTCCGCCCGGCGCCCCAGGTCCAGCAGCGCGACCGGGAAGCCGTCGGTCCCGTAGAACGCGTGGCACAGCCCGGCCGACACCAGCGCCGGGCGAGCACCCCAGGAGGCGAGAAGGGCGCTCACTCGCCGCAGGTGCGCCAGCAGTGTGCCGCCCGGATGCTCGATAGCCTCCGCTCCGGCCGCCTGCAAGATCGTCAGTGCTTCTGCGGTCATCTCGACATCACCCGTCCGAACCGTCGCCGTCCGCTTCCAGGGCACCCATGATCGCTGGACGCGAAGCCGCCGGCCACGCTGCCATCGCGAGACCGGCCGGCGCGCCAGGCTGCCGCTTGTCACTTCGCGATCAGCCGGGAGCCCGACGAGTCGTGGGAAATGCGTCAGCGGGTGGTGGCGGAGGCGCCGCCCTGCTCGGGGTCGCGGCCACCCGGTGACTGGTCGCTGTTCCGGCGTCAGTCCAGGAGCAAGGGCTGGGGCAGGTCCGCCGCGGGATGCATACGCAGGAGCGTGTGCAGGACGCCTGCGAGGCCGGACATGAGGCTGGGTGAGAACGCCTCGCGGGCCAGACCGCCGACGGGGCCGCGTTGTTCGAGACCAGTGAGGATCTCCGCGTCGAGGTCCAGCGGGTCGCCGAAGCCCAGGGAGGTGAGGAACTCCCAGAGGCCCAGGTCGCCGTGGCAGAGGGTGTGGCTCCAGCCGAAGCCCTCGGTGGCGCAGGCGCGGGCGGCGCGGTGGGCCATGTCGAGGTGGAACGGATCGCCCGTGCGCCGGTGCAGGTCGAGCATGCCGATGCCGATCCCCGCGCTGCCGTGGCACCAGCTGGTGAAGAAGTCCTCCTCGGCGCCGATCCGGACGTCGAGCCAGTTGCCCTGTCCGGGCTGCCAGAGGGATTCCTGGAAGGCGAAGGCTTGCTGAGCGAGGTGCCTCCAGCCGCGGCGTTCGGCCATGGAGCCGGCGTCGCTGAGGGCGAGCCGGGCCAGCGCCCAGCCGATGCCGGTGGCGCCGTGGGCGAAGCCGCCGATGCCCTCGGGGTTGAGCCGGGTCGTCCAGCGGGCGCCGCTCGCGTCGAGCGTGGCCAGCCCGGTCAGCCGGCGCCCGATGTGCGCGGCGGCGCCGAGCCACCGGTCCTGCCCGGTCGCGGTGGCCAGGCCGAGCAGGGGGACGATCGCGCCGGCGACCCCGTTGAGGAGGTCCACCTCGACGTCCTCCTCGACCAGCGGAGCGCCCTCGGCGAGCAGCTGCGCCCGCTCGGCGGCCCGCTCCAGCAGCCGGCCCTCACCGAGCACCCGGTGCAGCGCCAGCCAGGTCCACACCTGGGAGGCGGCACCGCTGAACGCCCCGGCCGACGGCGTCGGCGTGCGGTCCTCGGTGCCGAGCAGCACGCGCAGGGCGCCCTCGAACGCTTCGGCCACGCCCGGTATGTCGTCGGCCCGGCCGGCCCGTACCTCGGTCACGTACTCCGCGAGCGTCAGCGCGACCCCGCCCTGCCCGGTATAGAGGTCGGCGGGCAGCACCCGGATGGACCATCCGGCGGGAGTGAAGACGGGGCTGATCCAGGTGACCGTACCGTCCGCGCCGCGCACCGCGCCGTCGCACAGCCGCCGTACCATCTGCGCGGCCAGGTCCCGGCGGCGCCGGTCCCGGTCGCGGGCGTGCGGGTCGCGGGCGGCGGCCTGCACCCGGGCGGGCAGCGAACGCTCGTTGAGGTAGGCCCCCACCAGCGCGTCCTGGATCACCGCCTCCTCCAGCGCCAGATCGGCGGTGCGCCAGTCCTCGACCGTGTCGCGTACGGCGGTCGCGTCCACCTCGAAGGTGAACATCGGTACGTCGCCGGCCAGCAGGTCCGCGATCTCGCTGTCGATGGTCGCGCGGTCGGTGGGCGCACCGGGCAGCACCTCGGCGTTGCGCCGCAGGATGTCCCGGGCCCGCTCGACGGCTGCCGCCTCGTCGTGCAACGACGCCGGATGCCACAGCATCCGTCCGATGTCGACGTACGCCTGCGTGGGCCTCCGGATACGCCGCGCCCGGGTGCCCTCGAAGCGGCGCAGCAGCCGGTACGGGTCCTGGCCGGGCCGGTGCAGGTGCGCGGTCATCTCGCGGAAGCCGGCCAGGATCCGGTCCCAGTACGTGCTGAGGACCGGCGTGGGACCGGGGTGGTTGCCGGTGCGGGGCATCGCCACCAGGTCCACCTGGAAGCGGGCCGCCGCGGTGCCGCCGTCCGCGATCACCGGGTTCGGGATCAGCGGCTGCTGACCGGGCAGCGCCCCGACCCCGGAGATGTCCACTCCGCCGAGCGCGAACCCCGTGCCGCGCACGGGCAGCAGTCCGGTCCGCAGCACCGTACGGCGGATCGCCGCCGCGGCCACGTCCACCGCGTCACCCCGGTCGCTGGGCGGGAACGGCGCCGGGGCGTCGAAGAGTGTCTCGGCGTCCACGATCACCGGCACCGGACCCGCGGCGATCATGTTCTCGGCGTGCATGTCGGTACCGCCGGTGAACCGGAGGACGGCCAGCCAGTGTCCGACACCCCGGTAGAACGCGGCTAGTTCGGCGTCGTCCGCGCAGTACCGGTGGGGCACGAACTCGGCCCAGCCGTACCCCTCACGCGCCAGAGTGCGCGGCACGCGGATGCGCTCGTCCGCCGCCGGGGCACCGGGGAAGTCCGCGAACAGGTCGTCCAGCAGGGCGCCCAGCGCCACGTCGATCCCCGACGGCCGGGGCTTGTACATGACGCTTCCGCCCGCGAAGTCGACCCGGCTGACGGTCAGTCCGCCCCGGTGGCTGTCGCCCGCGCCGAAGCCGACGGCGCGCAGCTCTCCCGGCGATCGGCCCAGCAACGGCGCCAGCACCGCGCGGTCCGCGGCGAGCCGTGTCGCGAACGCCGCCGTCGCCGTCACCGACAGCCGTGCCACGGACGCGATCCGCCGGCCGAGGCTCGGGTACCGGCCGGCCAGCCGGTCGAGGTAGCCGGGCTCGCTGGCCTGCTCGATGAACGCGGACCACGTCTCCCTGTCGGTGACGGCGTCCGCGCCGCTCCCTGCTCCCGCCTCACCTGCCGTCAGGCGCAGCGCGTGCAACTCGATCAGGAACAGGCGGGAGAGCTTGGCGTGCAAGGACCTGAGCAGGGCGGTGTGCCCGGCCTCCAGCACCACGTCCCGTTCTTGCCGGCCGAGTGCGTCCACGCCGGCCAGGCGCCGGGCCAGCTGGTCCCGCCAGGGCCGGGCGATGCCTCGTACGGGTTGGGTGAACCATTCCGCCTCGTCTCGCGTCTCCAGCCCCGAACCGCTCACCGTCCGCCTTCCCCGTGCCGTCGCGTCGCGCCGTCGACGGCGCCCGGACGGAGCGTGGGGAATCGTTTCACCAGACCGGTTCCCCACGCCCCTGCTCGTAGAACCTCACTTCGTGAGAGCTTTCCGCATCCGGAGGCCCTCACAGGGCACCGACCGCCTCAACGGGCGAGGCGGACGTGTCAGCAGCACCAACTGCCGTGCGAACCGCTCGGGCTCGAACAGAAGCCGTAGAGGGAGTCGCTCGGGTCGACGAGTGCGGCCTCGGCGGCCGTGCCGCCGACGTACAGCGGCCCGGCGGGGTTGGACTGGCCGTACGCGCTCTCCGCACCCGACAGCCAGGCTTCGATCACGGCGGTGTGGGACACACGGGTCTGGGGCATGGGTGGCCTCCGGACGTAGGAATGGGGCGGATTGCCCAGCCCTGAGTATGGCCGTTTCCGAACACACGTCAGATGACCGATTCGGCCACACTCATGTGGTGCTGGTGCGGCGCTGCACCGTCTCCGGGGCCGACGAGGGGGTACGACGGCCACACCGTGCAGCGTTTCGGGCAACGGCACGCTCCGGCGCACGCCGTGGTGAGGTCGTGGGAGGTGGCGGAAAGAGGTCTCGACGTCCGTGGGGGTACGTGCGAGGGGAACCTTGATCGATCGCCGGTGCGCCTCGCCGGCCTCAAGGGGTGGTCAGAGGTTGCCCTGACTGCTGGCATCCGATGCGCGCACGACGAGGTGGTCCCAGCCGACCGGGCGGCGGCGCCAGACAGAGGGCTGACGCGCCCGCCTACCCGGAGGCGGGCGCGGGGCAGGAGGGCACCGGAGTAAGGGAGTCGGCCCGGGACAGGTCCACGGTCATGGCGACACCGCCCACCTTCAGCACGACCGTTCCCCGGCGGGCCGAGACGACCTCTCCGCACAGGGACGTCGCGCCCTGCCGGACCAGAAGTCCCGGGGGGTCTTTCGGCGGGGCGTACCAGGTCGTTCCGACCGCGGCGACCAGCAGTGCCGTGCACAGGCAGGTCAGGATCGTCCCCGTGCGCAGGAAGCCGGCGCTGGCCAGTGCCTCGTCGTGGTCCTCGACCTGCAGCGGCCGTCCGGTCACGTCGTCGGCCTCGGACAGCCAGCGGGCGTACGGACGACCGTGCGCCGCGCGCAGCAGGCAGAGGGCGCCCGCTCCGCCCACCGCCAGTGCGGCCAGGAGCAGCAGTCCGACGGCGGCGGACCAGCCGGGGGCGATCTGTCCGATGTCGCTGCGGCCCTTGATCAGGCTGAACCCGACGAGGCCTGCCATGATCGCGCCGAGCCCGTTGCGCCAGGCCACGGCGACCTCACGCACCCGGTCGAGCTCCCGTTCCAGGGCCCGCCGCACCGACCTGGCCCGTCGCAGTTGGGCGGCGGTCGGCGGGGGGCCGGGCAGCAGTCCGCCGCTCATCCGCCCGCTCCGGCCGGGAGCGTTAAGCTCCAGAACGCACCGCAGCCGGGCCTGCCGTCCGGAGAGCCGTCGTACACCGCCTCGGCCGTGCAGAACATCACGACCGGCCGGCCGGGTGCGGGAGCCGCCCCCGTGCCGTCCCGGAACAGTGCTTTCACCAGCGTGAACTCCATCTCCTGAGCGCACCGCGGGCAAGGCCCGGACAGCACCAGCGCGGAGCCGAAGTCCTCCACGGTGAAGGTGGCCGCGGCGCGCTGCGCGAACTGGGGGTCGGTGCCGTGCTGATAGGGCAGGGACGACGCTGTGCTCATCGGTGCTCTCCCGTGGGGTCCCGTCGGGGGTGTCCGTCTGATCGGCCGGTGCCGGCATGGCCCGTGTAGGTGAACGCCCCCCAGTCGGAGAGCGATCCGAAGGGGCGGGCGGGAGCCTGCGAAGGCGGGGTGGGCGGTGTCTCCGTGACGACCGGGCCGCGCAGCACGCGCAGTCGCTTCGCCAGCGCGCCGTGCGGCAGGTCCCGTAGCCCTGTCTGCGCGGCGCGCAGCGCCTCCGCCGGTGCTGTCCCTTCGGCCCACCGGCCCACGAAGTCGGTCATCACCAGGCAGGCGGCGAGGTCGTTGACCGGCCAGGACGCCGACACCACCGCCCGCGCACCGGCCCCGATGAGGGTGCCGGGCAGGCCGACCACCTCGTCGGGCAGCTCCCGGCCGGCCACGGAGGTGGCGCATGCGGACAGGATCACCAGGTCGAGTTCGCCGCGGAGGTCCAGCAGATCGCGTACGGCGAGGCGCGCGCCGCCGCCGAGGACGAGTGCGGAAGAGAGGGGTTCGGCCGGGTCCGTCTCGGCGTGGCAGGCGAAGTGTGCGACGCCGCCGCCCTGTTGCAGCCAGTCCAGCACCCGTTCGGGTGTGGCCGCCTCGTCCACCATCACCAGGGACTCGGCGAACCGGTCGGCAGCCGCCCGTACCTCCCGCTCGGCGAAGGGGAGTTCACGCAGACCCGTGCCGCGCCCCACCGCCACTCCTAGGTACCGGGGCACCCGGGCGGGTCCGCCCGTGGGCAGCACGCGCAGACAGGGGGCGAAGCCGACGGCGTGGCCGTCGAGCAGGAACCGGGCCGGCCGGCCGGCATCGGGTGCGGCATACGCCGTCTGCCAGGGCAGGTGCACCAGCTCCCCCACGGGGATCAGGGTGAACGGCGCGCCCTGCCCGGGCACCACCGCGGCCAGGACGTTCTCCCAGGCCCACCGGGCGAACCGGTCGAGCCGCTCGCTGTCATGCCACGTCCCGTCCCGCCAGGCGGCGAGTGCCCTCGCGCCCAGACCGTCGAGGGGCGTGGCCCGTACGGCCGACTCCGCGACGGTGAAGGCCACGCCTGTTTCGGCGCCCGGAACCAGGTAGATGGCAGTGCCGGTGAGTGCACCCGTGCCGGTCGTGCCGTCCGCCGCCGATTCGCCCAGCCGCAGGCTTTCGGCCAGCAGCAGTGCGCGGGTACGTTCGAGCCGGGTGACCGCGCCCACCAGGTCGCCGGACCGCCAGGCCGCCACGGCCACCGCGGCGGGGAGGCCGCGCGAGGTGCGCAGCCAGGTCTCCTTGGCCGCGCGCTGTCCCTGCTCGGCCACGAGCCGTCCCACCGCCTGTTCGGCGAGGTCGAAGGCGGCCACGGCCTGCGGATGGCGCTCCAGCCGGGTCTGCCACAGGCCCCATTCCATCGCGCCTTCCGCCGCGGCGGCCGGATACCGTTCACGGGCCGCCTCGTAGCCCTGCCGGTACAGTTCCTCGGCGTCTCTCAGCAGCTCCGTCTCGCCGGTCAGCGCCTGGCGCAGTCGGCACAGCCCGGCCAGTACGAACACGGCCGACACCCACGCCCGTGACGCCGGATGGGCCTCGGTACGGGCCGCCTCGGCTTGGGCCGCCGCCTCCTCGGCCAGCGCCGCCGAACCGGTGCGTTCGGCCTGCGCGCCCAGCGCGAGTGCCAGTCCGATGCGGGCGTTCACGGGCGAGCCCGCCTCCGGCCCGCCCTGGCCGGCGGCCTCCCGTTGGGCGGCCACCGCGCGGGCCAGTTCCCGCGGGTCGCCGGTGGCCTCGTAGCGCGCCTGGTGGGCATGGCCGAGGTTGTTCAGGACGGCTCGGCGTTCGGCCGGGTCCGCCGGCCGCGTGGCGGCGGCCAGCAGCCGCTGCACCGCCTCGTCCAGGTCGGCGGCCGCGCCACGCCGCTCGTACCGCTGGTGCAGGGCCACGGCCAGCCCGCTGTGCGCGGTGACGGTGTGCGGCGATCCCGGGCGCCTGCTGTCCACGGCCTCCTGCCACAGTTCGATGGCCTCGTCCAGGTCGCCCATCGAGCCGCGAGCGAGGAACCGCTCGTACAGACCGGCCGCGAGATTCCCCGCTGTCCGGGGCCGGTCGGGCACCCCACCCGGATCGGCGAGCGCCCGCCGCAGCAGGTCCACGCCCCGGTCCAGGGCATCGGGGTCGGAGGTGAGGCCGGCGAGGCGGACCAGGGCGCTGCCCCAGGCGTCGCGGAAGGAGGCGGCCAGCAATCCGCCCCCGGGCGGCAGATACGGTGCCGCCGCCTCCAACCTCCCGCAGGCTTCCTCCAGTTCCACCGCGCCGCCGCCCCCGCCCTGTGCCTGACGGGCGATCCGTGCCTCGGCCGCGGCGGCGGTGGCCGCGGCGTACAGCGGCGACCGGACCCGCAGGGCCGCTGCCGCGTCCTCGGCCAACTCCACGGCCCGGTCGAGCAGTTCCGCCCCGTCGGCCGAATCGGCGGCGGTTTCCCGGAGTACGACCGCGAGGTTGAGCTGTGCTCCGGCGTGCGCGGCGGAACCCTGCGGCAGCCCGGTCAGGGCCCGTTCGAGTGCCGTGCGGGCCCGTGCCAGGTCTTCGCGGGCGCCCAGCAGGCGGTGGCGCTCGAAGTGGGCGATACCGAGGTTCACCGCGCGCGCCGCCGGACTCTCCGCCTGGGCGACCGGCCCCGAGGGGTCGAGCAGCCGGATCACCTCGTCGAAGTCCTCCTCCGACTTCAGCCACACGGCTCGTACGAGCAGGGTACGGGCGAGCCCCTTCTCGGGTGCGGCGCGGAAGCCGGGGTCGTCACCGGCGAGGTCCAGCGCCTGGCGGGCACGGTCGAGGGCGTTGGTCAGCAGGTGTTCGTCGTGGTCGAGTTCGGCCTGTTCGCGCAGGCACTCGCCCAGCACGTCGAGGGCGGAGATCCGGGTGTGGAGTTCCTCAGGGTCTCCGTCACCGGTCGAGGGCGGCGGTTCGCCCGCGGTGTCGAGTTCCCGCTCCAGCAGGGTCCTGGCCGCCTTCAGGTCGGCCGGGTCCCCGCTTGCCGTGAACCGGTCGGTCAGGCACCGCCCCAGGTGCGCCGCGGCCATGAGACGCGGCCAGGTGCCCTCGTCGGCCACGGTCAGTACGGCCCGGAAGAGGCTGATCGCCTGTTGGGCGTCGTCGAGGTCCCCGCGTTCCGTGAACCGGGAGTGGAGGGCGACGCCGAGGCGGAACTCCGCATCGGGCCGGTCGTCGCTGGCGTCGTCGAGCTCCGTCAGGGCGATGCCGAAGTGGTGCACGGTGCCGTCCAGATCGCCCAGCCGCTCACAGACCGCGCCCACCAGGGCGTACCACAACTGCCGTTCCTCCGGAGTGAGATCCTCCGGCGGGCCGGCCGCGGCCCGGTCCCGCACGGGCCCCAGCACCCGGTCGGCGAGTTCCGGGGGCGGAACCCGCAGCTCCGTCAACTCCGCCAGCGACAACCGCACTTCGCTCCCCGCGACGTTCGCACCCCGTCCACGTCCGTGCCGCGATCCTACGGCTCATGGAGGGTCCGCATCGGCCGATGAGGAAAGAAGCACCGATCGCAGGAGCGGGAACACCGTGACTGGAGCGCGAGGGGCGGCGGTGCCGGTTCCTGGGTGCAGGGGGCGCGCTCGGGCCGGATCGGTCATCGGCACAGTCCTCCTCACCGCTCCCCGCCGGTGTGCGCAGCGGACACCTCACCGCCGGCACGAACCCACCGCCCCTCCCCGCAACGCCCGCCCCGCCACCACGTTCGGTGACGGGGCGGGCGTTGCCTTGCCGTGCGAGAGGATCGGCCGTGCGCCGATGTGCGTGGCCGGTCAGGACAACAGGCACGACACACAGGATGCCGACACAACCGACATAACGGTCATCTCACGTGGCGGACATCAGCAAGGGTCCGACGAGGTGCGCGCCGCCGCTCTCTTGCGGGCCGTGGTGACGACGTCGTTGATCCACAGTTCGTCGGCGTGCCCGGCGGCGGCTTCGTCCAGGCGGCCCCAGAGAGACACGCGAGTCCAGGTGATGAAGCGACGGTGCGCCGTGGCGGGCGAGACCCCGAACCACGGCGGTAACTGCCGCCACGTACAACCCGAGGTGAGGACGTAGACCACCGCGGTGAAGGTCTGCCTCTCGTTCAGCGGCGCCGTGCCGCCGCCCTGCCGGCGTCCCGTGAAGCCCGGCAGCAGAGGCTCGACCAGGCTCCACATCCCGTCCGGCACCAGCCGTCGGGCCAGCTCATATTTCATCGTACCCCCCATTCCGCGCACGGCTTTCCCCATTCCGCGCGCCCTGCCTAAAGCAATATCGCCGGGGCCACGTGAGACAAGGATTCACGCGCCCCCCTTGACCGCAACCGTGTTCGACGCGCCGACTATGG
This sequence comes from Streptomyces sp. NPDC001135, assembly GCF_053598395.1. NCBI lineage: Bacteria > Bacillati > Actinomycetota > Actinomycetes > Kitasatosporales > Streptomycetaceae > Streptomyces > Streptomyces sp. NPDC001135. Next base: position 92,930 of record NZ_JBSFKD010000038.1, read on the forward strand.
CCTTCCCGGGCACGCTTGTCCACCGCTCCCGACCTCCATAACTGAACGTTTGATTCCCCTTGATGAGCAGGGCGGAGACCCCTTCGGCGACTGCCACAGCGACCCCGTCCAGGCCGTTGACATGCCCGTCCCACAGGATGTAAATCTGTCGAGCATCGAATCGGGGCGCGAATCCTGATGTGGTGAACAAGGTCGTTCCGTGAAGCATTCAAAAAGAAAGGCAGGCGTCTTCCCGGTCCCGCTTCCAGGCCATTCACCCATTGCGCGAGCGAATTATTGCGTGGAATTCACGCGCTCATCATGGCCGTGGTGTTTCTTCTCGCCCACTCCCAAGAGCACCCGAGACATCGGGTACGCCGTCCGGATCCCCGGCGGCGCTGTGCACCACTTCGCAGAGAAGGAGATCCCCATGAAGAAGATCGCCGTGCGCAAGGCCGGGACCGTCCGCCTGACGTCCGCCGCCGCGTCCGCGTACTGCTGCGGCACCAACAACGCCTGATCCCAGGCAGGTGCGCGCCGGGCTGCAGCAGGTCCCCGAGCAGGCCGCGCACAACGTACGGCAGGCCGAGCTGAAGCTCCGCGAGGCGCAGGAGGCGCGGGACGCCCAGCACTGGC
>NZ_JBSFKD010000039.1:0-86254 GCF_053598395.1 Streptomyces sp. NPDC001135
TTCGGACTCGCTTTCGCTACGGCTTCCCCACCCGGGTTAACCTCGCAACACACCGCAAACTCGCAGGCTCATTCTTCAAAAGGCACGCAGTCACGGCCAGGAGCGGCCCAGCCCAGCGCCGCCTCGCCGCTCACCCCCTCAACGAGCTGAGACAGGTAGAGACAGTGGACCTAACCGACCTCGTCCAGGACGAAGGAGTCGGCGACGACACCCGTGACCATGCCGGGCCGTGCGCGTTAGCCGGGGGACACGCGCGTGCATCGGAGTGTCGTGCGGTCCCCGGGTCTCGCCGGCGTGGAGCCGGGATCGAATAGGTCATGTTTTCCCGTGACCGTCCTGTCATGGCAGGTAGCCCCTGGTCCTCCCCTCGAAGCCAGGGGCTATCGCCTGTCCGGGCTGGCTCCTCGCGAGCGGGCCTGCCCCAGGGCGGGGCTTACATCATGTCCCCGGCTCCTGACGGATGCCGCCGCTGTGTCGGCGGCCTGGGCGCGGCGGCGGTGCCGATGCGCAACTCGGCGGTTCCCTTCATCGGTGACCCGGCACTCCGAAAGCCTCCTTGATTGCCTGTCCCCGGCAGGAGCTTGCCGAGTGGATCATCCCAGTGCTCCCTGCCAGGCCGCCGGCGTAGACGGCACCAACTACCAGGTCAGCCACACCGAGCCGGTCAAAGGGCACGTCAGACACCACGGATGGCGAGACAGAGGCCATGCACTAGCTGTACCAGTCGCCTCCGACAGCGCGTGGCCAGGGGGAGCGGATTTACAGCCCACCCAAGATCGACCGATCACGTGCCCTTGACCTGCAGCTTCATTTGGCGGCCGTGGACCGCCGGGGACAGTCGAGATGCGGGCGGCGTTGGGACTGGTACTACGTCGGTCGAGCCCCTACCGCCAGCGGCTCCCGGGAACAGCCCAGGCTGCTGTCCCCACTTGCCCCGGGTCGGCTGCAGCGGTGGGCGCCGAACCGACCGCCTTTGTCCACACCGGTACTGTGACCGCCTCATCGATCCGTCTCTGGCTCAGGCCCTGAGTGGAACATGCGCGTCCCCGGCCTGCGCACAGGGGGAGCTCAGTAGTGTCCGAGCATTTCGTCGGCCGGAATGCAGTCGCTCATGGTGTTGGCCCAGTCGCTGGGCCTACCGAAGACCAGCCGTGTCAGGAGCGCATCATGCCGCACGCTGCGCGCGCGACATGATGCCCAGATCCTGCGAGCCGATGTCGCCGCCGGGTGTGATCTCGACGGTCCTGCCAGTGCTCTCCAGGTAAGTGGTGAGCTCACCCGAAAGCACGGAAGGAGGCCGACCGACCAGACGTATCCCCTCAAAGGTGACCTGGGGGCCGGTCAGGGCATCGACCGCGATGCAGGTCAATCCCATCGGGCCGGCGTAGTAGGCCACCACGTCCTCGCGGTAGAACGGGTCCACCGCGCGGAAGCTCGCGCGCAACTGCCTGAACGGGCCGAACTCGCCGAGCTCTGCAACGCCGTCGGACATGAAGCCGCACGTCAGCATCGCGCTCGTCGCCTCCTCCACGCTCATACCAAACCGCAGCGGGCCGACCCGTTCCAGTGGCGCGTAGTCCCATTGCTCTCGGTCCGATTCGGCCACCACTGTCCATGAGTCCGGCCACACGTCAAGCTGCCCCTTCCGGCGATCACGTCGATACGGTGCCGATGACTCTAAACCGGTGACGCCTCCATGGACCGCCGGACAGGACCTGAGGGCTGTGCTAGTGCCGCATCAGGCAACGTGTGCCCTGTCGACGACGCCGCGTAGGTGCCGGTCGTCGGCGTGGCGGTTGCGCCAGATGATGTAGCGGCGGATCATGCTGCCCTGCTTCTTGTGGTCAGCGCGGTCGGTGCCGTCGAGGGTGAAGTAGCGCAGGGCCATGAACTGGGCCTCGGTCCGATTCAGCCAGGAGGAGTTGGTCGGCGTGCAGGCGATCTCAACGTTGTTCGCCGCCGCCCGTGTGCCGACTCGCTGGCACTTCTTCGTGGTCAGGTGCGGTGAACACATCGACCGACAAGCTCATCCGCGCGGTGGACCACGCCCTTGCCTAGGCGCTCCATGTCTTTCCCTCCACCAGGAGAGAGGCTTGCAGCCCGTAACCATCGGCCCGAACACGATCGGCGCCAGCGGACGAGACCGGCTTACGAGGCAGCCGAACCTCGAGCCGGCGTTCACGTGAGCCAGGTACGGCAAGTCGGGTGCAAGTGCCCGGCAATCGGGCTCCGAAGACTGGGGATCATGACCACGAACCATGCTTCGGACTCCGCCGTTCACCCCTACACCCGCGAGATGGCGATGATCCACCAGGTGTTCCGTCGCGAGTCGCGCCTGCTGGCCGACCTCGTCCAGGACGTTCGGCCCGCAGACACCGCCCGCGCCCGGATCCTCGCCGAGCACTGGCGGCTTTACTCAATCGGCCTGCACGCCCACCACACCGGGGAGGACGAGATGCTCTGGCCGGTCCTGCTGCCCCATCTGGACCTCGATGCCGAGCAGGTGCTGGCCATGGAGGCGCAGCACCGGGAGCTCTCCGAAGGGATCAGCGAGGTCCAGGTGCTCATGGACCGGTGGCAGGAGAAGGCCCTGTCCGAGGACCGTGACGAACTGGCCGAGGCGCTGCGCCGGCATCACCGGCACCTGTGCGCCCATCTTGACGAGGAGGAACGGCAGGTCATGCCTCTTGTCGCCCTCCATGTGAACGAGAAGGACTGGCATGCGGTCGGGGAGCGGGGCCTCGCCGAGACGCCCCGCAACCGGCTGATGATCGCGCTCGGCGCCATCCTGGAAGACGCCTCTCCCGAGGAGTGCAGGGAGTTCCTCGCCCGGCTGCCCGTTCCGGCGCGGGTGCTGTGGAAGCTGCTCGGGCAGCGGCAGTACCGCCGCGAGACCGACCGGATCCGGGGCCGGCGTACAACCGCGTGACCGTCGTCCCCGCCGGCTGGGCTGGATGCGCGCCAGTGCGTCCGGCCCCGTTGCCCACCCCTCACCGATCGAGGAACCTCACCGATGCGCATCGGATTCTCCGTACCCCAGTTCGGTCCGTTCGCCGACCCCCGCCTCTCCGTCGGCATGTGCACGGCGTTGGAAGCGCTGGGCTGCCACAGCCTCTGGGTGGCCGACCGCCTCTTGGCCCCGCTCACCCCGCCCGACGGGTACCCGGGCGGGAAGATGCCCGTCCGGTACGGCACCCACCTCGACCCGCTGCTCGCGCTGGGCGTGGCAGCCATGGCGACCGAACGGGTACGACTGGGCAGCAGTACGCTCAACGCCCTGTGGCAGCCGCCCCTCGTGCTCGCCCGGGCCCTGACGACACTCGACCTGCTCAGCCGCGGGCGCCTGGATGTGGGCATCGGGCTGGGCTGGATGCGGGAGGAGTACGAGGCCGCCGGAGTGCCCTGGGAAGGCCGGGGCGCCCGGCTGGAGGAGACTCTTGACGTCCTCGACGCCGTATGGCGGCCCGGGGCGGTGGTCCACACCGGCCCGCTGTGGACGATCCGCGAGTCGACCATCCTGCCCAAGCCCCTCCAGAATCCGAGGCCACCGGTGCTGCTGGGCGGATTCACCCCATTTGCCCTGGAGCGGGTGGGCCGGCGTGCCGACGGCTGGCTCGCAGCCTCGATGCCGCTTGAGCACTTCCGCGGTCTGTGGGCCGTGGCCTCCGAGGCGGCCGAACGGGCGGGGCGGGACCCGGCAGGACTGCGGCGGGTGCTGCGAGTGAACCCTGATGTCACCAAGTCCGCGGCCGACCTGGCGGAGGGCCACCACCGTGGGACCGTGCGCCAGATCTGCGACCACCTGCGCACGATGTGCGCGGCGGAGACCGACGAGGTGCTCGTGGACCTCCAGTTGACGACGGACTCGCCCGGTCGGTTCCTCGAGCTGGCGGCGGAGTTCATGGCCGAGCTGGCCTAGCGTCGCGCGATCCGGACCGGCCCCACCCCCGTGACCGCCTCCCGTTCTACTCGCCCGACTGCGGAAGCCGGGCCAGGGCCGCCCGGGCGGCATCCGACCAGTGCGGGGAGTCCCATGCGGCTGCCACCCGCTCGGCCTCCCGGTAGTGGCGCTCCGCTTCCTGCGCATGGCCCAGGAACTGGGCGAGTTCGCCCAGGGTCTGCGCGACGGGCCGGAAGACGAGGCTGAGGCTGCTCGCTCCGCCTGCCAGCCCCTGGAGGGGAAGGAGATCGCGGTAGACCTCGGCGGCCGCTTGCCGGTCGCCGAAGGCGATGGCGGCGATGCCGCGCAGGCCGGCCAGGATGGAGTAGGCGAAGTCGCGGCGGATCGGCGCCCTGCGGGCGAAGACCTCACGGGCCTCTTCGCCGCGGTCCGCGGCCAGCAGGGCGAGGGCGGTGAGGGCTTCGTTGTGCGGCTGGTACTGCTCCCACACCGCGAGCAGCACCGGCAGGACCTCGGCGAGCCGGTCCTGCTGCAGGCGGATGCATCCGGCCGCCAGGCCCGCCAGTCCGCTGAGGTCCACCGCCCCACGCGCTCGCAGTTCCGCCACCGCGGACGCCAGGTCCTGCTCCGCCTCGTCGAATCGGCCCTGGGCCATGGCAACCATGGGGCGGCGCAGCCTGGCGATGGCGAAGGCACCGCGCAGCTCGTAGGTGCGGGCGATCTCGTCGGCGCGTACGAGGCACCGCTCCATCTGCGCCGGGTCGTTGCCGGCGGCGGCGATCCGGGCGGCGATGTAGGAACTCATCCAGGAGTACTCGGGGCTGTCCTGGGAGGCGGCGACCTCGGCAAGTTCCTCGTGGAGTTCGAGATAGGCGGCGGGTTCCAGTTCGCAGTCGATGCGGCGCAGCAAGGAGGTGAGGGTCAGGCCCTGGAGCCGGGGATCGCCCATGGTCCTGGCGAGCTCCACGGCCTGGCGTGCCACGGCCACGGCACGGGGGTCGGTGTCGTCCAGTGCGTCGGCGAGCTGGTCGAGGAGCAGGCACCGCTGCCGGTCGTCCGGGTGGTGATTCTCCAGCAGGTTCGTGAGCTCCTCGACGGCCTCGGGATCACAGGCCGCGTACGGGCGGACGCGCCAGGGCGTCGGTTCGGTCCATGTCGTGTAGGCGGCGGTCAGCAGGTCTGCCCGGCCCTCGGCACGGGCCACCCGGACGGCCTGCTGCTGTGCGTCGCGGGCCGGTACGACGGCCCCCATCCGGATCCGGCAGTCGACGAGCTGGCCCAGCAGCATCACACGCAGCAGGGCGGCGTCCTGGTCCGCGAAGGCTGCCGGATGGTCGGCCAGAAGGCCGAGGGCCGTGTTCAGCAGGGCTTCGGCGTTCTGCGGGGCATAGCGGCGCACGGCCTGCTCGCACGCCAGCCGGGCATGGTGGACTGCGGGGCCGGCGTCGGCGGTCACGACCGCGGCCGCCCGCAGGAGGTGGTGGGCGGTGGCGGCGACGTCGTCCGAGCCGAGGGCGATCAGGCTCCTGCCCAGTCGGGAATGCATCCGGGCCAACCGCAGGCGCGTGAGGTCCGCCTCCAGGGCGTCTCGTACGAGGGCGTGGCTGAAGCGGACCGTACCGGCCCGCGGCTCGGTGAGCAGCCCGGCGGTCACGCCGGCGTCCAGGGCGTCGAGGAGTTGCTCGGGATCGCAGTCCGCGGCCTGCACCAGGAGGGCGATCGGGGCCTCGCGGCCGGCGACGGCTGCGAGGCGCAGTCCGGCCGTGACGGTCGGTGCGAGCAGGGCGAGCCTGCGCCGCAGTACGTCCTGGACCCCTTGCGGGATCCGGGCCAGGGCTTGCTGCTCGCCCTCGTCGGCCAGCAGGAGGGAACTTTCACGGAGGTAGAAGGGGTTGCCCCCGGCCCGTTCGGCCAGGGCCGCCGCGGCCTGCTCGCTGATGTCGGCCGCCGACCGCCGCAGCAGTTCCTTCGCCTGCGTGTCCGACAGGCCCGAGAGCTTGATTCGTACGGGCGAGCAGGCGGCCAGGCGCGCCAGCGCGCCGGTCAGGTCGCCCTCGCCGGTGCGGTACGAGCCGACCAGGACCAGTGGTGCGTCGCGCACCTGCTCGGCGCAGAGCAGGAACAACTCGATGCTCTCCTGGTCACCCCGGTGCAGGTCGTCCAGCACGATCGCCAGCGGCTGCCGCGCGGCTGCGTCGCGGATCCAGCCAAGCAGCGCCCGGTGCAGCCGAAAGCGCCGGGCCGGGCTGCCGTCCGGCTGCTCGGAGCCGCTCGCGGTACCCGGGGCCAGCAGGGGGGCCAGCTCGTCGGCGTACGGTCCTGGTGGCGCGTCTTCGGCGAGGCCGGGGAGGAGATCGAACCAGGCCCGGCCGGGCGGGGCGCCGTCGGTCTCCGGGCACTGCCCGGATCCGACCAGCCAGCCCTGTGGGGGCAGTTGGCGCAGTGCGGCCTGCAGAAGGCTCGACTTGCCGATTCCGGCCTCGCCGGAGACCAGGACCACCTGCGCACGGCCGCCGCGTGCCCGCTCCGCCGCGTCGGCGATTGCCGCCAGCTCTTCGTCACGGCCCAGGAGCCGGCCTGCCATGAGGACCGTCGGCGCAGTCGGCGTCCCCGGTCCGGCAGCCGTGACGGAGCCGCGGAGCGTCACGGCGGCGGCCATCCCGGTTCGCGCGGTGGTCGCGGTGGGCGCCCCGGTCTCTCGGTGAAGGACGTCCAGACGCTGGTGCAGCAGGGCCTGCTCCAGCTCCAGCAGGGCCGGACCGGGTTCGACGCCGAGTTCCTCTCCGAGGACGTGCCGGGCCTGCCTCAGTGCCGCCAGGGCGTCCCCCTGCCGGTCGCGGGCCCACAGCGCCAGCGCCAGCAGCCGCCATCCCTCCTCGTGCAACGGCTGCTCCCGGGTCAGCGCGCCCGCGTCGGTGAGGGCCTGCGCAACCTGCCCGTGGCTCAGCCGCGTGGCGACGAGCCGTTCGCGGGCAGCGCGGTGCAGTTCCTCCAGGCGGGTGCGTTCACCGGCCGTCCAGGGCTCGTCCGCGAACTCCGCGTACGGCTGCCCGCCCCACGAGGCGAGCGCTTCGGCCAAGCCCTCGGCCGCGGCGTGGGCGGGCAGACCCGCAACCGAGCAGGCCGCGACCCGGTCCTCGAACACCCAGGCGTCCAGCGCGTCCCGTTCCAGGGCGAGGGCGTAGCCGTACGGCGCACTGAGCAGGAGTCGAGCGGCGGTCCTCGGTGCTCGTTCCGGTTCGAGAAGGCGCCGCAGACGCGCGATGTAGGCGTGCAGCGACGCCTGCGCACTCGACGGGACACGCGTGGGCCACAACCTCTCGATGATCCGCTCCGTGGAGACGACCTCGCCACGGGCGAGGAGGAGTTGGACCAGAACCATCCGCGCGAGCCGACCCGGTGTGGCAACCGGGCGGCCGTCGACCTCGACCCGGAACGCGCCGAGCACCTTCATTGTGACCATGACAACCACATCGTAAACGGCGAGGCACCGTGGACGATCTCCGGCGACCGTGCCGAGAACCCAAAGAACCTCGCCCGGTCCCCTCTCCCGCCGCGCCGTCAGTCCGCGTGCCCCGAACGAGCCGGAGTGGTGATCAATGGTGCGGGGACTTCATGACGGCCGCCAGGCGGTCCCCGTCCGACGGTGCGGGGAACGCTGGGCGGGCAGAGCGACGCCCGAGACGGGCGAGTGCTGCGGCGAGGTGGCCGATCAGGGCTCGCACGGAGACTCCTCACGCACGGAGCGGCAGTTCAGCACGGTCGGCTCCGTCCTGGATGCGACGGTGCCGCCAGGGCACGGAACTGATCCCACTGCACTTTCGGGTGGGGCAGACCGCGCCGCGCGAGATAGCGGTCGGTCGACCGCTTGGTCTGGCGCAGGACCCGCAGGGCATCGCTGGCCCGGCCCGAACCCATGGGTTCGATCACGCTGGACGGCACCAGGAGCCAGCCCGAACCGGTCTGCCTCAGGTCTCCGCGTACGAGCGCGTTGTACATGTGGTTCAGCAGTTCGTCGTGCCGGTGCACCAGCAGGCTGGCCGGCCCCGGCTCGACCCGGCAGTCCGGTGGGACCTCGACCAGATAGCCCGACGGTGTCGGCCGCGGGCGGGTACGGGCGAGCAGCGGTGCCCCCGAGGCGTCCCGGCCGGCCAGTACCGCCGTCGGCATACGGCCGAGTTGCGCGGCCCCGGGCAGCGTGTGCGTCGCGGCGGCGGGAGCCGGCGCCTCGAGCCGCGGCAGCTCCTCCAGGCTCGGCCTTATGCTCACCCGTTCGGGTTCGACGGTGATGAGGAGGCGCAGGTAGTACCAGGACATCAGCGGCCTCATGGGGCGCTTGAGGTAGGCGCGGCTGTGCGGCTGGCGTTCGAAGAGCCTGCGCCAGTACTCCACGGCCCCTTCCGGCCCCGTCATGATCGCGTCGGGGCAGTGGGCGCGGCCGCTGACGAACACTTGCGGAGGCCGGTCCAGTCCGCTGCCCGTGGGGTCGGAGAAGAGCAGCGCGACCCGGCCGTCGCGGCGTACGTTCAGCGCCTTTTGGGCGAAGGCGAGGGACGTGGTCAGCAGGAGGGTTCCGTCTTCGCGCCGAGCCACGGCCGTCGGCCAGGCCAACGGCGTTCCGTTCTTGCCGAGGGTGACGAACTCGCAGGTGCGGTAGGCGTCCAGGACGTCGTGGGGAGCGCAGTCGAGTACCGTCATCGCGCCGCTCCGCGGACGAGTACGGCCGGCGTCCGTTGCGCGGTGCGTTCGCGGAGGAATGACCGGACGGACTCGTCCTCACCGTTGCGGCGGCGGTGCAGCCCGTGTTCGGTCAAGCGGTGGGCGACCGAGGCGGCCCGGCCCGTTGCACCGTGCGGGGCTGCGGGGAGCAGGGGCGCCAGCGGCTTCCGCTCGCGGTGGTCCGCGATCGTCTCGTAGGGGCGGGGCTGTTCGGAGGTACTGCTGGGTGACACGCTCGGTTGCTCCAGGATCGAATGCCGACGGCGGATACGACACGGTGCCCACCGGGCCTTGGCGTGGACTTGGTGCCGACTTGCCGTTCTCCTGGATACCGAAGGCATATGAGGCCATGACGGCCCTTGAATGCGGCCGCCTACCGCAGCCTGCGCCGACTCAACGGCGCTGTCAGCCCGCGTTCGGCCATCGGGGACGGGTCGTGGCCGAAGCAGCAGCAGCCGGTGCCGTCGAGCACCTCAAGCCAGTCCCGCCAGGTCTCCAGGCCGTTGCGGCAGCCCGGCTCGACGAAGACGGCGTCGGTGGCGTTGTCGGTCACCCGGAGCCCGCCGGCGGCGAACAGGTTGGGCATGGTGAGCAGCCCGTGCAGGAACGTACCGAGCGGGTCGGGCGGGCACGGCCCGTGCTCCTCCTCCAGCTCGAAGTCGTTGCAGTCGGCGATCCGCATAACTGCCGTGCCGACCTCCGCCGGAGTCAGCTCCCCGTCCAAAACGAGGTAGCCGTACGACTCGTGCTAGACGAATAAGTCCGATGGGGCCCAAGCCCGAACAAGCCCAAGTCAGCTGACCGGGCGCCAGACGAGAGGGGCTGAGAACCAGCCCAGCCAAGAGCCGGAATGACCGATGCTAAGGTTGCTCGGTTGCGCTGTCCAAGTCCAGCCATTCCAGGCCGCCTTCACGGGAAGCGATCTTCACAGACCGGGGCCGCTTCGAGACGCCTCGGTGGTCCCAAGTGACGTCGCCGTAGCCATCACGCTGAGCAGCCACGGCCGGGGCGGTCAGGACGCTGCGGGGACTGTGGCGTCGAGGCCGCGGGCGGCGACGAGCTGTGCACTGCCGTCGGCCAGGCGGTAGCGCAGGCCCACCACGGCGGCCTGCCCGGCGGCGACCTTGTCGGCCAGGACCCGGGAGCGGTCCAGGAGCAGGTCGGCGGTGTGCCTTATGTGCTCGGCGAGGATCTGATCGGGCTCGACCTTTCCGGCGGCCCGCGCGGCCAGCACGCTGGGGGTCACCCGCTCGACGACGTCCCGGACGTACCCGGCCGGCGTCATGCCGTTCTCCAGGGCGGCACACGCGGCGCCGACCGCGCCGCACGAGTCGTGGCCGAGGACCACGACCAGCGGGCAGCCCAGCACGTCCACGCCGAACTCGATGCTGCCCAGCACCTCCGGGCCCATGACGTGGCCGGCGGTGCGCACCACGAACAGGTCGCCCAGGCCGCGGTCGAAGATGATCTCGGCGGCCAGCCGGGAGTCGGAGCACCCGAACAGCACGGCGAAGGGCTGCTGGGACGGGGCGGTCTCGGCGCGGCGGACGGCGTCCTGGTTGGGGTGCTCAGGGGTACCGGCGACGAAGCGCCGGTTGCCGGCCAGCAGCAGGTCGAAGGCGTCGCGGGGCGTCGGGGTGTGGATCTCGGTCATGGCCGCAGCCTACGAGCCGGACCGTTCGTTGGCACTGCGTGAATGCTCACAACGGCGATGCGCAGCCCGTTACGGCCTCGCTGGAGGTGTACTGGCTCCCGCCCTGGCCGGACAGTCACACCGATGCCGGCGTGCAGGAACGCGCGACGGACCGGCCGGCGTCGTGGAACGGACGGGCGGTGATAGTCGCCATCGCGGTGGCAACCGTGATCCTCGCGGTGGTGTCCGTCGTGGTGCGTGACCTGCCCGGGTGAGTCTCCATGACAGAGTCAAACCGACTGGGTGACCGGTGGGGCGCAGGTGGCGTGCCGCAGCCGGCCGGCCACCGGATGGGCCGCAGGATGACCACCCGGACGGGCGGTGCGGCGGGCCCGACTCCCCGGCGGCGCCTGCGCATCCCGCGGAGTGTGCGGGTCCTGCGGACCGCCCGCCCGGCTGCACCGTTCTGCCAGCGGTGCAGCCGCCCCGTGCCCGTGCGCCGGGTGTACCGGTGGGCCCAACCACGGTGTGCCGATCCGGCAGCCCGGGAGCGCGGTGCCAGGGCGCTCGGGGCTCCCTGGGGGTGCGGTGGGCGGTGGGGGCCGTTCCCGCACCGTGCCGTCAGGCGCGGGCCAGGAGCCCCACCCCTCGGCCTTCGCCGCGGCCATCCCCAGCGTCCAGCGCACCGTCCGTCACGTTTCCTAGCCCCTCCCGCAGCTGGGCGACCACTCGCAGCCGGATCGCCGGAGTCAGCTCATCCAGGCCGGCGCAAGTCCCGCAGCAGCCCGCCGGTGTCCGACGCCCACAGCTTGCGTCGCCGCCAGCGGGTGAACACCGAGCTGACCGCACGACTGGAAGAAAGAGACGCGGAACTCGAGGCGATGCGCGTCGCCAACCGTGAGCTGACCCAGGCCTTGAACCAACGCGGAGCTGCACACCAGTAGATCAGCCTTGGACTCGAGCGAGCCGTGGGTGGCGCTGGTATTGATCTTGGTCGGGCCGGGCACGCCCCTCGGTGAGGGACCCGGTGAAACGCGGTGACGGGCACTGCGCGGCTGCACCGCTGAGAGCACTGCGCGGCTGCACCGCTGGGAGCACGGTGCAGCCGGGCGGGCGGTCCCGCAGACCGCATGGGTGTCCGCGGGCTGCGCAGGCGCCGTCGGGGAACCGGGCCAGACGCCCCGCCCGTCCGGCTGATCACCCTGCCGCCCGGGCGCATGTGGCCGACCGTGGCGCGCCAGCACCACCTCATTGGTTCCCTGGACGGCGCACAGACGTTCACCGCACAAGCCCCGACACCACCGCGGTGATCACAGTGGCCGTGGAGATGCCGACTATGACCATCCGCGCGGTAAAAGCCACAGACCGCTTGGTTCGGACTCCGCATACCAGGGCACCGTCTTGATCACGGCCTGCAGCGCGATGCCACCGGAGATCCATCCCCGCGATGCAGTCCGTTGACGCCCCACGGTCAGGCGTCCTGGTCGCCGAGTCGGGAGGCCGTCAGGGCGTCGGCGAGGCACGCTGAAGGTGTGGTGTCGCTCTTCCGCTCACCCTCTCGACCAGGAGTGGGCGGTCAAAGCAGGGTCCTGCTCGCGCTGGCGCAGTGCGTGCCGTTTGTGATCGCGCTGGCCGTGCTGGTCATCGAGCTCACCCCTGCTCACTTCATCTATACCGGCCCCTTTCTCGCCGCGGTGCCGGCGCTGGCGGCGGTGACGATGGGCCCCAAACGCACGGCCGTGGCGGTGGCTCTCGCGCTGGCGGTCAGCGTGACCACGGCCACGTACAACCAGGCATGGGGCACCCTGCAGGTCTATACCAACTTCCTGGCTCTGGCTCTGGTCTCGGTGGCCGGTTTCATCACCAGCAGCGTCATGCGTACGTACAGGAAGAGCGAGCTCGACCAGGTCCGCCGGATCGCCGTTGCCGCACAGGAGGTCATTCTGCGACCGGTCCCCGAGCGCCTTGGCCCCGTGCGGGCGGCCAGCCTATGCCTGGCGGCCGGGACCGGGGCGCAGGTAGGGGGTGATCTGTACGAGGCCGTGCAGACGCGGTACGGCGTCCGGATGATCGTGGGGGACGTCCGCGGCAAGGGGCTGAGCGGCATGCATGCGGTCGCGGTGGCGCTGGGTGCGTTCCGGGTGGTCGTGCACTATGAGGACGACCTGGTGGGGGTCATGAACCACTGCGCGGCCGCGCTGCGCCGGGAGGCGGCCGTGCCGGGCGCCTTTCCCGAGGAAGCCCTGATGGAGGGGTTCACCACTGCACTCATCGCCCAGGTGCCGAACGACGACCCCGTGGTGCAACTGGTCAACCGCGGCCACCCGCCCCCGCTGGTACTCCACCAGGGCCGAACCCAGGCTTTGATGCCCTCCTCGCCGCAGCCGCCCCTGGGCCTGGAGGACCTGATCACCTGCCCTGCCGAGAAACCTGAGACCTATCCGTTCGTACCTGGGGACCGTCTGCTCCTGTACACCGACGGCGTGATCGAAGCCCGCAACCCTGGCAACGGCTTCTTCCCTCTGCCGGAGGCCATGGAGTCGATCAACTGCAGCACCACTCCTCAGGAGTTTCTTGGGCAACTGCACCAGGCGCTGCTCAGGCACACCGAAGGCCGCTTGGCGGACGACGTGGCGATGATCCTTGTCGACCGGCTCGACGAAGGAGTCGGTATGTCGGCCGTCTGAGACTTGGGGCAGCTGGGAAGCGTGTGAAGCGTTCCCTGAGTCGAAAAGTCGCACCGTCCCACTCGTGACCTGGGATCTCGCGCGCTTCGATGCTCGAACAAAGACTCGTGATCAGGGGGAGTGGTGCTCACACAGCGGGGCGAAGAGGGCAGGAGATGGGAGGCGCGCCATGGGGGGGTTTACCACCTCAACGTCGTCTCCGGGTTCTCCACGCGCTTCGGCGCCGCCCACCCCCAGCAGCTCGTCCAGCGCGCCGCAGAACGCGGCATGACCGCCCTGGCCCTGACCGACCGCGACGCTGTCACCGGCGCCGTCCGGTTCGCGCAGGCCGCGCTCGACCACGGCATCCGGCCGATCTTCGGCATCAACCTGGCCGTCGCCCCGCTCGCCCCTGCCCCCGTGCAGCGCCTGCACACCCCGGTCCGCAGCGGCGCCCACGTGTTTGAGTCGCCGCCCCGCGTCGTCCTGCTCGCCCAGTCCCGCACCGGCTGGGCCCCGGCTGTGCCGGCTGACCTCTGCCGCCCACGCCCACGGCGACGGTCCGCCCCTGCTGACATGGGACGACCTGCACCGGCACGCGGGGGAGGGGCTGACCGTCTGCTCGACCCCGCCTCCGAACCCGTCCGCGCCCTGGCCGCCGGCCGAGGCGACCGCGCCGAACACCTCCTCGCCCCCTGGCGGCAGCTGCCCGGCATCCAGCCGCGCCTGGAAACCTGCTGGCTCGGCCTCCCCGGTACCGGGCCCGGCTCACTGCGCCTGGCGCTGCCCGCACCCTCAGCCTCGCCGACCAGCTGGGCATCCCGGTCGTGCTGACCAATGCCGTCCGCTACGCCGACGCCGGCCAGCACCGCCTCGCCGACGTCCTGGACGCCGCCCGCCTGTTGCGCGAGCGCGCCGAGGCCGGCCTTGTCCGCCGCGGCCTCGATCGCGACCCGCGCGCCCGCCAGCGACTGGAGGAAGAGCTCGCGGTCATTCGCACGCTCACATAGGACACCTACTTCCTCACCGTCGCCCCAGTCGTCGCCGACGTCCGCGAGCTCGGGATCCGGGTCGCCCCTCGCGGCTCCGGCGCCGGCAGCATGGTCAACCACACGCTTGGTATCGCCATTGCGAATCCGCTGGACTTCAACCTGCTCTTCGAGCGCTTCCTGTCGGTGCGCCGCGCGAGCCTGCCGGACATCGGCATCGACTTCGACTTCGACATCGACATCGACGTCGAGTCCGCCCGCCGGCTCGAGGTCTACGACCGCATCATCGAACGGTTCGGCACTGAACGCGTCGCCGTCACGGCATGCCGGAGATCTACCGTGCCCGCCACGCCCTCCGGTTCCCTGCAAGTCCTACGTGTTGAGCCATTGTCGTCGGGCCGCAACTGGCCAGCGGGGAACCCTCTCGAGATCGCCTACGGCGAAGAGGGTGCTGTGGGATGAGGCACTCGGCGGAGTGAACCTCCCAGCTCAGCTGATGCGACGCAGGACGGCCCAGCTGCCCCAGCCCGCCTCGCGCTCCGTAACCTGCCAGGTGCTGGGCAGAGCGGCGGCGACGGTGGCTGCGGGAAGGTACAGCGGCCCGTCGGTGCCGAGCTGGTTGTCCACAGCAGAACTCCGCCGGGTGCCAGGACACGGGCGGTCTCAGCGGGGGAACAGGAGCATGTCGATCGCCGCGATCGCGGTGACGGAGTCGTCCGCCAGCGGCAGCTTGCTCGCGTCGGCGCGCACCCGCGACGGGGAGCGGCCTTGGGCCTGCCGCAGCATGCGCATTGACAGGTCGACACTGATCACCTGCGAGAAGGCCGCCGTCAGCGTGGCGGTGAACAGGCCGGTACCGGAGCCGAGTTCGAGCCAGGGTCCCTGGGGCATGGGGGCCGCCGCGGGTGAGGGCGTCGTGTAGGGGGTCGTCGCGGCCGGTGGCGCGGGTGGTGTCCCAGTCGGCGGCGAGCTGGTCGAACAGGTCGGCGAGCTCCGCAGCGCCAGCTGACTCGGCCGACGTGCCCACAACGTGGCCCGTTACGAGCCAGACCGGTGGATCCTCCCGTAAGAACGGTCTGGATGCCTAGTCATCGAGGTGGAGCGGGCGGATGCTGCCAGAGATCGGAGGTTGGATACGCCAGGGCCGGGCGATGGCGCCGTCGCTAGCCCACCCGTAGTGCCGTAGCCGGTCGGCGTCTTCCGTTCGGCCCAGCTCGACTAGTGCACGGACTGTGAGGGTGTGGTCGGCGAGTCCGGCCGCTGCCGCGCGCATCAGCCAGCTGAGCGCCTCACCCCACCGGTTCGCGTTCGCCAGCGACATGCCGGCCACGCGCAGGGCTTGGATGTCGCCGATGGCGGCAGCGCGGTCGAACCACGGGAGGGCCTCATCCAACCGGCGGCTGTGCGAGAGCTGATTTGCTATCTCTCGAAAGGCTTCGCTGTCCCCGTGCGACAGCGCACGGTTGAGCCACTCCAGGGCCTCCTGCGAGCGGCCGCGGCGTGCCAGGTGTGTTGCGATCTGCCTCAGTACCCGAGCGTGGCCTGAGGCGATTGAGCGCTCAACCCACACGTCGACCTCTTGCATGCGGTCAGTGCGGAGCAGGAGAGTGACGGCCTCCTCTTGAGCGTCCGCATCACCGGCGTTGAACGCTTGCTCCAACCATGTGAGCGCCTCGTCCAGGCGGCCTGCGGCTTCGAGCAGCCCCGCTGTCGCGCGAAGTGACGGAACGTCTCCGTCTGCGGCGGCACGCTGGAACCAGATGAGTGCCTCATCCTCACGACCTGCTTCAACAAGCAAGTGCGCCGCGGCGCGCAGCGCATGCCCTTCACCGATCCGGCTTGCCTGCTGGAAACGTGCGAGCGCGTCCGTCGTACGGCCGGCTTGCAGTAGCCATTCCGCGGCCATCATGAGGGCGAGCGAGTCACCTCTGTCGAATGCTTTCCCGAACCACGTGAGGGCCTCCTCGAGGCGCCCTGCGGCGGCGAGGCAGTCACCAGCTGACCGCAGAGCCGCGGCGTCGCCGTTCACGGCCGCTCGTTCGAACCAGACGAGCGCGTCCTCGATGCGGCCGGAAGCCGCCAGTTTGTCACCGGCAACACGGAGCGCGTCAGGATGGCCCGCCCGCACCGCGCGTTCCAGCCACGAGAGAGCCTCGTCCAGGTGGCCCGCATCAGCCAGCAGCCAGCCCGCCTCTCCCAGGGTCGTGGGGCCCATGTCTGCCGCGGCCGCTCGCTCGAACCACGCAAGGGCTTCGGATATCCGTCCTGCGGCGACTAGCCGCCCGCCCCATGCAAGGAGTTCCTCGGGCCCAGAGGCGAACGGGGGAGACCCAGGCGCTGTGGCGATTTGAGGCCACTGTTGTTCTTTCAGCCTCGCTGCCGCCTCGGTCGCATCGTCGACTCCCGCGGCTATGGCTCGGGCGCACCATTCCAGTGCCTCGTCCAGTCGGCCCTCAGTCGCAAGCCAGTGAGCTGCCGTGACGAATGCACGAGGCGAGCCTGCATCCCCAAGGTGCTGGAACCACTTCAGAGCGTCTTGCAGGTGTCCTGCTGCCGCGAGCTGGCTGCCACCCGCTAGGAGCGCGTCCCGGTCGCCGGCCTCGGCTGCCCGCTGAAGCCAGACAAGTGCCTCCTGCAGACGTCCCTCGGATGCCAGGTCGTCCGCTCGACGTCTGCACGCGTGGGTGTCACCCGCGGCGGCTGCGGCCTCGTACCATGCATTGGCTTCCTCTCGCCGCTCGAGGTTCTCCAGCACCCGGGCCACCCGAACGTAGTGGCCGCTGCGTGCCCACAGACGGCATGCCGTCTCAGCGAGCCCCCGTTTTTCCGCGGACAGTGCCAGGCGGTGAGCAGCCTCGTGATCGCAGCGCTGGACGGCTGCTTGCCAGAACAGCGCAGGGACCGGGGCGAGGCGTCGTGTCGACCGCCCGTGGGCTTCGAGGAAGTCCGCCAGCCGGTAGGCCTGGCCGTTACCCGCCACTGCGACCGTGGCACCTCGTGGACGCCGCTGGGCGTGAAGAGGCCCGCGGGCACCTTTGACGGCATTGGTGAGCTGAGCGATCGACTGTTCGAGCCAGTTGTCCGGCAGCAGATCCCATTCGGTATCGGTGAGGTACGCCTCGGCGGCTGCAGCAAGGAAGGCCATCGGAAGAGTGGTGGGGTGGCCGAGTCTGCGGGCGTCCATGGCTGCCTCGAGGAGCGCTCTGGGGCCCGGCGCCGCCGTCTGGTAGATGCTCATCAACTCGAAGCCGGCCGCCAGGTATTGGGTGATCTTCCCGTCCTGGGCAGAGCGTGCGGCAGCGGCCAGACGCGGGTCCTGGGAGCCTTGAATGCCTGCGACCTCGGATGGGTCGAACGCCGGCGGCACGTACAGGACCCTGCCGGCCAGCAGCACCCTCGCCTGAGCGTGGTGGTCCTTTGCGCCTGGCGGGGGCGTGACGCGCAGGTCCTCGAAGTAGCCCGGCCCCGGCCAGATTGTTCCCATGACCAGGACCGGGGCCCGACTGGTGTCACTGAGCACGGTACGCAGGCCCGCGGCGATGGGCTCTCCGTGTTGTGGGTGGAGAAGGTAGTGGTGGGCTTCGTTGAGCCAGATCACCGTCTTCGGGCCCACTCGGGAGAGGTCCGCGAGTGCGGCTTGCGGCCTTTCCGGATCGATGGGGTGCCACAACCGCCAGTCGGGCGGCAGGCGTTGTACGGCTTCGAAGCAAGCGCGGGTCTTTCCGGTCGAAGACGTCCCCACCAACATGACCAGGCGACTTTGCCCTGTGGCGGACTCGCCAATGATGCGCTGCAGTTCCCCGTCGTGAGCGCGTTCTACGTACGCGGGCAGCCCGGTCTCACCGTCCATGGTGATGGCGTGGTGCACTTCCAGGTCGTACGGATCAAGCTCCTTGATGGGACGGCCCAGAGGTTCGAAGAGCTGTATCTGTGTCCACAGGGCAGCCGCCTGCTGGCCGCCGTGCGTACCGTCGGCTCCGCTCATCTGCGTCAGCACAGTGAGCAGCGCTACTACATCCGCCTGCTTCGCCGGCACGCTGGGCTCGCCGATCACCCGGTTGATGGTGTCTCGTGAGGGGCTGGCAGCCAACGCGTCATCGTCGGCCACGGCCGCGGCCATCTCGTCCAAGGTAGGCGCGCCGGCGGCGAGGTAGGCCTCGTAGATCAAGGTCTTCAACGCGCGCAGCGGACCAGGCGGCAGCGTCGGTCGAGGTATCAGCCGCTTGGCCCCCGTGGGCCGACGAGCGCCCGCCCCTGCTCCTGCCCCGTCGCGCTTCATCGCACCATCGTGCCCATCACAGCACTCCGGACGCTGCTGAACTGAGCAAGTTCCATGCAGCAGATCAGCCCCGATCGCATCTCATCCTGTGCCAGTCCACCGCCTTGAAGGTGGAGAGCAAGCCGGCCGGCTATCCCTGACAACGACACGTTGAGGACACGGCCATGCCAGCGATGACTCTCCTCCGTGTACGGGAGGCACCGCCGGCGGATCGGCACTTGCGGGGCTAACAACTCCGCAGGTCAAGGTCCAGCCGTCCATCCGCGCGTGGCTCCGTCACGCCCAAAGCAAGGAAATGGCATGTGTGCATCAATGCCCCGTGACACCGCTCCGCCCCAGCCCCAGTCCTCTGTCCGGGCGGGCAGGGGACGGCGCATCACAGGAGGGGCGATCGGAGGCGCGGGGGCGGCGGTCACCGCACTGACGATGGCGGGCGCCCCATGGGGGGTCGTAGCCATCGCCGCGGTTGTAGGTATTGCGGTGCCTGGCCTGCTCGCTCTGGCCCAGACCCTCGTCCCGGAGAAGTCCGAGCACAAAACGCGACGTGCTGCTGGCGTGGATGCGCCACCGCGAACGCCAAGCCCGCAACCGGGTGCCAGCTCAGCGGCGCCGTACAGCTCGGTCGCGGCAGTGACTGCCCATGCTCTGGCCTCGAAGCCACCTCACCAGCGCCCTGGACCACTGACGCTGCCTGCTCGGCGGCGGGTTTCGCCGTGAGCATCAACCCAGCTCTGATGCGTGCAGGGAAGTTGGGCTGGTGCTGGCGGGGGTGCGTGAGCGCGACCCGACAAGTGATCTCAGCATGCCAACTCCGGCCACGACCGCAGCCAGGTGAAGCGCCGCTGCGACGGCGACGTTTTCCGGCAGGGTGAAGCCGTTGGGGTGGGCCACTGCCACGAAAAGCGTGAGGGGCAGTTTCCAGCCGCTCCACGCGAAGAGCGAGCCCGACCCGAGCCAGCCGAGCGTCAGCAGGAGCCAGTGGAGCCCTCGGGCAGGACGTTGTCCGGCAAGCATCCAGACGGCGGCGGATCCGGTAAGGGCCCAGAGCGCGCCCACGCCCGTCAGCAAGTACCCATTGGTGTCCCTCTGTGCCGGGTGTGCGACTCCGAGGGTGCCACCAACTGCCCAATACGCCCAGGCTAGACCGACGACGGCTGCGACGGCAGCGGCCCATGGCACAGTGGTACGGCTATCGTCCCCGACTCGCGCCGTGAAGGCTTCCGGCCAGCGCCGCCGCAGGTAGGCGGGGAGCGCGAGGGCCAGCCCCAGCCCCATCCCGACAAAGCTGAACTGGATCAGTGCGCCTTCCCAGCCAGGCATGGCAGAGTCGTCGCCCCCGCTGTTCGTCGCGCCGCCGCGCCCTGCGTCCAGCACCGTACGGAGCACGGCGTAGGGCAAGATCGACACGAGGAACCCTGCTCCCGTCCAGCTGCAGAAGGCCACCAGCCACCCCGGTATCCGCATGCCCCAGGGCCGCACCAGGGCGAGCGCCAGGGTGATACCGATCCCCGCCATGCCGATGGTCACGGTGTTGAGGAGGACCCATCCGGCCAGGTTGAAACCCGCCCCGATCGGCGCCAGTCCCAGCAGTGAGCCGACGACCCACGACACCTTGATCAACAGATAGGGCGACATTGCCAACGCCGCCCCGTATCCCGCGCACCGTCCAACCCGATCCCAGCGTTCCACCCGGATGCCCCTTCCTCAGCAGGACCTCCAGCCTTGGACATCACCTTGCTCTTACACGTCCCCCACGGGGAGCGTTCGCCTCCGCCGGATGGCGGGGCCCGACCTCGTCCTCCAGACGGACGGGGCGCGCGAACTGCCCTCACGGACGCTCACTCACAATCACCGACTCAGTGGGAGCGCTCATACCGCGAGGGCCGGGGACCGTTCGACGAGTTGTCCCCGTTCGAAGCGGGCTCCGGCGCGGCCTACGCTGAGCACGGGCGTGCCTTACCGACCGAGATGCTCAGCTGTCACTCAGAGTGGCTGCTGCACGGAATCTGTGCCAGAGCTCGAGTTGCGGCAGCACCGGTTGCCGGTGCTCAGTGACGGTACGCGGTTGTCGCGATCTCGATGAAGGATCCGATCAACGGGTTGGTGTCACCCTCGTTCCACACCGCCACCACTGGGCTCGGCGGCATGTCGATCAGCGGCACCACGGCCAGCTCCGCGGGCAGGTCGTGTCCGAGCGGGGCCAGTCCGACCGTGCCGTTCCACAGCACGGCCTGCAGGCATTCCTGGACCGCGCGCACCACTGGGCCCTCGCGCGGCCTGCCACCGTTCCAGTACGACTGCCAGATAGGGTCGGTGCCCTGCGGGAACTGGAACCAGCGGCGGTCGCTCAGCTCGGCCAGCCGCAGCCCGTCGCGGCGGGCCAGCGGATCGTCGGCGCGCAGGACCACGCCGACCGGATCCGTCCGCAGTGCACGCACCGTCAGGGCAGTCTCGTCGAACGGCGCCCGAGTCAGCGCGACGTCAACTGGTCCGGCGCGCAGCCCGCAGGTCGGGTCGGTCAGATCGGTGTCGCGGATGCGGATGTCGACGCCGGGGTGGTGTCGGCGGTAGGCGGTGGCCAGCCTGGCCATTCCCGGGTCGGTGCCGTCGCCCAGGATGCCGATGGTGATGGTCGCGACGCCGGCCGCCGCCCTCACCCGTCCCCGGACGCGGTCGGCATGGTCGAGTAAGG
This sequence comes from Streptomyces sp. NPDC001135, assembly GCF_053598395.1. Lineage (NCBI taxonomy): Bacteria > Bacillati > Actinomycetota > Actinomycetes > Kitasatosporales > Streptomycetaceae > Streptomyces > Streptomyces sp. NPDC001135. The sequence continues at coordinate 20,880 of NZ_JBSFKD010000039.1, forward strand.
CCCGCGCCTCGTCGAGGAGCACCCTACCCACCGGGGTGAGCGTGACGCCGGCAGGCGAGCGGGCGAAGAGCAGGGCCCCGACATCGGCCTCCAACTGCTTGATCGCTCGGCTCAGTGGAGGCTGACTCATGTGCAGCCGGTTGGCGGCCCGGCCGAAGTGGAGTTCCTCGGCGACCGCTAAGAAGTAGCGCAAGGTCCGTAGCTCCACGCTGCAACGATACCCTCGAGGTATCGGCGCTGCGGGACAGGTCTTGGACAGCCCTGGAGCCCTGGCGGTGAACTCGTGAGCATGACCGAAGAAGCGAAGACCAGCGAGCCGCAGACCCACCCCGCTGTATCGGTGATGGGTCCCGGCGACGGTGAGATGATCGTTCTGGGTACCACGCGCATGCGGGTTCTGGAGGACGGCAGCCACACCGGGCACCGCCTCGCGATCGCCGAGTCCGTCCTCGCCCCGCACACCCAGGGACCGCCGCAGCACCGCCACACCCGACACGACGAGGGCTTCTACGTCCTGTCCGGCACCGTGCGGTTCACCGTCGGGGACGAGGACTACGACGCCGTTACGGGCACGCTCGTGATGGTGCCGCCCGGTACCCCGCACACCTTCGCCAACCTGACCGACCAACCCGCCGTCATGCTCAGCACATTCACCCCCGACCTGTACGTGCAGCACTTCCGGGACCTCCAGGAAGTACTCGTCGGCGGCCGACCGCTGACGCCGCAGGCCAACATCGAGGCGATGAGCCGCTACGCGACCGAGCCCGCCACCGACCCCGCCTGAAGCCGACGTGCTTCCAGCATGCCAATGGATGTGATGGCGGCCGGGGACCGCCGATCCGGAGGTGCGTACGCGGCGTCTGTACAACGGCGGTGTGAGTGACGCGGTCGGCCGTGGACTTCGAGATGCCGAACACAATGTCGATTGGCTCCAGCACAAGCCGTTCAGAGCCGGAACCGGGTGCCCCGTGGCGGCGTCTCTGCCGCCGCGGGTGGACGGCACCGTCGGCACCGACCATCTGAGGGAGCATCCGCGATGACCTGGAGAACGTGGAGAGCACTGATCGCGAGTCTGGCCGTACTCATCGGCCTGACCGCCGCCGGAACGTCGCCCGCCTTCGCCGGCATAGATGCCCGTGATCCCTACATCGACCAGCACTGCGGCATCGACACCCTCGGGAGTGGTACGACGACCATCGCCGTACCCGTGGACCGGCTCAGCCTGAACCTGGAAGCCATCGGGCACGACCCCGCCGGATCCAAGATCACTGTCGTCTACACCATCCCCGGTACCAGCAAGTACGGCACCCTCTTCGGCCAGTACGACCCGGTCAGGGGAAACGCCACCTTCACCTACACGGTCGACTACCCACCCGCGGACTCGACGCTGAGCATCAGTTTCGAGATCGCCTGGACCGACGGCACCTACTACAGCAACACGCTGACACGCCCCCTGCTCCACTGCACGCGGGACAACACGAGCCAGGTCGACAAAAGATGGTGGCCGGACCTCGCCCCCACCACCGTCTTCCAGCAGTGCACCACCGTCGGCAAATGGCCGTTCTCCGTCCGCGCGGTGGACGTGACCGTACACCGCTCGCACGACGGGCCGGGCCTCGCGGGAGTGCCGGTCTGGACCGACTACTGGATCCCCGGCAAGAAGGACTACACCTCGGGAGCGTCAGGCACCACCGATTCCACCGGTGACGCCTGGCAGACGTTCAGGCTGGTCGCCCCGCCCACCGGCGCCGAACTCGACATCCTGTCCAGCTTCCGAGACTCCTCCACCTTCACCTACCCCGTGCACACCTGGGTTCCGATCGCCTGCTGACCGGACGGAGTGACTGGGACGTACCACCCCCGACCCGGTAAGTCACACACCAGTACCGGAGCCGGATACTGCCCCAAGAGGAAACGGCCCGGGCCGAAGAGGAGCGCGAGACGCCCGGCGATCAGGAGAGGAGCGGTCGGCGACGCGCATACCGGGACGCCCCAGCAAAACACCGGTGGGACACCGCGTGGCTTGCCCCCTACGACAGCTGCTATCTCTCGACTCCCGCTTCCCATCCGTGTGAGCGCCCCGGAAGAGTGAAGGTGCGGAAGGGGTGCCCTCCTCCAGCGACACCTTCGACACCCACCCCGGTAGCTCGGCCGCCCGGTCGCTCTTCGTGTAGCCGCCAGCGACGTCACCCGGCCGCGGGCCAGTATCGACGGTGGCTGAAGGGGTGCTGACCACATTGCTGAACGCCGCGCACAGCTCCCGGACGGTGGTACCAGCTCCCGTGCCCAAGTTGATCGCGATGGACCGCTTCGACTCTGTGAGGATGGAGTCGAAGCGGTTGATCGCGGCGACGTGGGCAGCGGCGAGGCCCCAGACATGCACGTAGTCCCGGATGCCCGTGCGCTCCCGCGTCGGGTAGTTCGTTCCCCTGATGGGGAACGGGCGACCCTCCTGGTGCGCCTGGATGAGCACGCCCAGCGCGTGACTGGGCCGCTTTGGCTCAAGACCGGTACGCAGCTCGGGATCGGCCCCGACGGAGTTGAAATACCGCAATGACAAGACCCGGGGCCCGGCCACGGCGATGTCGGCGAACATCTCCTCGCACACGGCCTTGGTACGCGCGTAGGGGCTCTGCGGTGCCAGGGGCGAGTCTGCGGTGCGTAGCGCACGCGCGCGCAGGGCTCGTCGGGGTCGGACAGGTACCCGAGATAGATACCGGGTGCCGGCCAGCTCGGCGGTAGCCTCCTCACGCGATTCACGGATCAACGTGGTCTCGGGGTCTGCGTGGTCAGCGGGTTCCGGAGTGCCGCCGGGCAGGCAGGCCGCGCCGCTGTCGAGGTCGAGGAGGACGAGGACACGCCCGTCCTGGGCGAAGGTCCAGACCTAGGACTGGCAAACCGTGAGACCGTCGGGGACGGAGAGGGGACGGAAGGGGAAAAGGTGACGGGCTTGGGCGGTGCGCAGGGCGCAGACCCGGGCAAGGACGGTGGGGGCGATCGGGAACCCGTCCTCAAGGAACGCGGGACCGGATCATCTACGGCGCACCTTGCCTTTCTGGCAGGCCCGTCGCGTTGTGCGTGGGTTGCAGATGGAAGATCCGCAGGGTGCGGTTGCAGCGGGCGTCGTAGGCGGCGTATCCGGGTGACACGGAGAGGATCGTCTGCCAGATCACTTCGCGCTCGGGGCCGTGGGTCTCACGGGCGATGACAGGCAGGCTGTCGCCGGGGGTGGTGACGGTGGCATGCGGGTGCTTGTGGAGGTTGCGGCTCCACGCTGGAGGGGCGTCTGCGCCCAGATTCGAGTCGATGACGGCGAAGCCGCACGCATACGGCACATGGAACAGCGGGACTTGCCGGGGCTGTCCGGTGCGGGCACCGGTGGTGGTGAGCAGGAGCGAGTGGAGGCCGACGGCCCGTCCGATGCTCAGTGATCCCGTGGTGCGGCGCTGGAGTAGTGCGTCCACGGGGACCATTGCTCGCATGAGGCCGCAGGCCCAGCGGCTGGTGGCGACCCGGTTCAGGAAGTGTAGAACCGGGCCCACCTCCGCGGTGGGAGGCACGGGGGAGCGGAGTCGGCGTGGGGGGTGGTGGCGTTGCCGGCCTGGCGGCCCGCGGGGCACCGGGCAGCTGGCCAGCTCCCCGGTGCCCCTGGGGCAGAGCCGAGCCCCACGGCCGGTCCGGCACGGTCAGCTCAGGACACTTCTGCTGCCACCGGGCTGCCTTGACCTCATGCGGGAGTGCCGGTCAGCTGAGATAGTCCGCGCGCCCCTCATCATCGAGTTCGAAGGGCCCCTCTGGGATGATGCAGAACTCATTGCCCTCAGGGTCCGCCATCACCAGGAACCCCCCGTCGGCGTACTGCTCCAGCCTGCGTCCACCAAGCGTCTCAACCCGCTGTTGCTCGGCGGCGGGGTCGGCTGAACTGACGTCGAAGTGCATGCGGTTCTTGCCCAACTTGGGTCCGGCGGTCCGCTGGAAACCCAGCCCCAGGTCGTTCTCTCGCCGCAGCCATACGTATGGGCCCATACGGCCCACGATCGGCCTGCCGAGCAGTTCAGACCAGAACGTAGCAAGCCGCTCCGGGTCGCCGGCATCGACGATGAGGGCATTGATCCGCGTAGATGAGTCCGCCATGCCCTGATCCTCTCAGGGTCGCGCAAGGCCGCTCAGCAGGGGCTCCGGCAAGGGGGAAATCGACCTATAGGCCACGAAGTTGCACTGGAGTACTGGCAGCCCAGAGAAATGCCCGAGCTTGGCATCAACCGTTCTCTCCTTACACCGACGAAGCCACCCTGGCAGACGGCGCCGAGCTGGCGCGGGAGGGCGAGCATCTGGCGGCCCATCGCTTCCTCGATGAGCGGCGGCTGGTGGGCGCACTCGGCCCGGAAGATCGCCTCACCTTCCGTAGGACGCTGGATCCCACCCAAGCGCGCGTGAGGTCACCACGCACGCGGCGAATCCTTCCGCCGCCGAGGCGTGCTGAAGGGACCTCTGCCGTGAGCCGGCAGCGCCGCAGACGTTCGGTCAGTCTGCCTCTGGTGGACTGGATGCGAATCAGCTCGTGCACCCTGCGCTAACGACGTAGCCCCTTTTGCCGAGAACGAAAGGGACCCCGATGCGCATACGCGCACCACGCGTCGTCGCCGCGGCAGGCGCGACTGCCGCTCTCCTCCTGGCTCCCGCACCGGCCCAGGCCAGTTTCATGGAATGCAACGGCTCCTGGTCCAGCGGAGCCCAGTACTTCAACATTCGTGAGACGCCGGGGGACTACGGCGCTGCCCATCAAGGTCTCCACCAAGGGCAAGACTGCCCCCACGCAGGACTGCATGACCCACAACCTGCCCGAGGGTTCAAGGTACAGCCTGCGCATGTGCGTGCGGGGCAGGAGCGACGACCACTGAGCTTCTTCAGCGTTGCCGCTCCAGGGTGAGGACGGCTTTGGCGATTGACGTCATGCGGTTCGGACTACATCGGGATCTGCGGAAGATCCGCCAGACTTCAAGCGGGCGACGCCGCGTTCGACCTGGAGCGGCAACGCTGAAGAAGCTCACTGGATGCATAGTGCAAGGCCCGGGGCCCGTCACCGCGCTCCAGGCACCGGCCGCACCCGGCGCCGGTCCGCAAGGGCGCAGCCGCATCGGCTGAAGTCTCGTTTGGAGCAGCCTTGCGGCATTGAGAGTACGCGGAGGGGGTCTGCTTCTCTCTACCGAGTGAGTTTTCGATCCGGACCCCTGGTAAAAGGTCGCTCCGCGGGCAAGATCGTCGTGAGGCGCGGCAGCGTGTCGCCACACGAGTGCACGACCGCGCGATACCTGGAACTGCCGAGAGGTGACCGCCATGTCCTTCCGGGGGAAATCCCTTCGCACTTTCCCCGCCGTCACCCTGGGAGTTGCACTTATGGGGATGAGCGCCGGCCCCGTGCAAGCGGTTCCAGCCGGGCACCAGAAAACACAGAAAACTGCCCGGACTTCCGACAAATGGCGCGAGACGGCCGTCCAGTACGCGGATGCCCACTGGAACTGGACCACATGGGACGACAGCACCCCGCGGGCGAAGGACGGCCAGGCACAGCCGTATTTCGAGTGTGCCGAGTTCGTCGCTCGCGCCCTTGCCGCGGGCGGCCTTGTCCCCGGACTGAAGCCGGATGATCCTCAGGACTCCTACTACCACTACAGGGCACCGAACGGCAAGGAGTACGATCTCCTGCTGATCTCGGACGTCATCGGCTACCGAAGCCTCTACGACTTCATCATGGACTACGATCTCGGCACGGATGTCGGCGACAGTCCCGCCAAGGCTCAGCCTGGCGACATGGTGGTCATCTTCAACTCGGACTACTCGGACAAGCTGCACACGGGTCTCGTGGCGCAAGAGGTGAAGGGCGACGCGGATTCGACTGTCGACGCCCACAATAAGGCGCACTACCGACGCACGTACCAGAAATTCGACGAGGACGGGCACGCCCACGTTATCCATATCGATCCGGGTGTGATCACCTCGCTGAAGGCCGCCGCACAGCCGCCCTCCGACCCGGACTTCATCCGATCCCACGCGAGTCACACTCACCCCTTCTAGGGCGCGTATTGAGCCGTGATCAAATTGCGGGATTCGCTTTCGCGAGGGGGTCCAGACCTCCGGCATTTCGAGCCTATTCGATTGAGGAGAGTCGCTGAGCTTTTTGACAACCCGAGATTGACGCCCCTGTGCTCTGAGCCTGGATCCACCGCGTGATGATCGGCCTGCGGACGGGGAAATAGGAAGAGGTGCCAGCTGACCTGGGATGATGGGAGTACCGCTGGGTTGTGGAACGAGTGAGCTTCTTCGAGGTGGCCACCGATCTGGTGACGGTCGGCGAGGCCGCAACGGGCAAGGCCCCCGGGCTGTTGATCGAGGTGTCTGACGTCTCCATCACGCTGCTCGGGGGCCTCGTTGGTCATCTATCCTGCCGCACTCGATCTGCCCCATGCGCTCGTGGAGTGGGTCACCATGCTCATCGTCACCCGTGAGGGCGACTGGCGCTGCAAACTCCGCCCATCCCAGCGCGCGACAGTGGTACTGGTGTACCTGCGCGAACACGTCACCCTGGCGAAGATCGCTGCCGGGTTCGGGATCAGCGAGTCCACCGCCCGCGCCTACACCAGTGCGGTCATCCACCTGCTTGCCCAACGAGCGCCGGGTCTGCTGAAAGTCCTGCGCGAGGCCGACCCCGACTTCGTCCTGCTGGACGGCACCCTCGCCGAGTGCGACTCAGGAGGAGACCGCCTGAAGGGGCAGTGCGACGATCGCGTAGGCGAGGAGCGCGCAGGGCACGGCTGCCGCCAGGGTGAGCGCACGCTCCCGGTGCGTGCGGGCCATGAGCAGAGGGACAAGGACGAACACGGCGAAACAGGCCCAGGCTTGCGGCGCACGGTGGAGGCCCCAGGCAGCCGTCACCCCCTCCATCCCGAAGAGTCCGGCGAACGCGGCTAGGCCGGCGACACGGCCCCGCGCATCCCTGCCCCGTCGCCACCAGTACGCCGCGACGCCGAACAGTGGCCCAGCCACGCATGCCATGCCGAGCCAGACAAGCGGGAAGAGCAGAGCGCCCATGCCCTCACGTCCGAACTCGGCGTAGCCGTAGTACCCCACAACGAGTCCGGTCTCCGCGCCCAGTCCGCCGAAAGCGGCCCGGAGAGCCGTGCCCTGCCCGGCGAGAAGGGCTCCGCCGACGAATGCGACGGCTGACCAAACGGCGCCCGAGTTGGCGAGCTGGTTCCACGCTCCGGGGAGCCACCCCTGGGCCAGGTTGGTAAGCACACCGAGCAGCACCCCACCAGTCGTCGCTGTCATCGTGGTGGCCCACGCACCGAGGTCACTGCTCCGTTCCGCCGACTCGTCCGGGGTCGCGGTCATTGCCATGGTGGCCTCCGTGCTCACGCTCGCACTGCTGCACTTGTCGTGCATCCTGCCGTACTATACATACGTCGTATACACATGGTGTATAGATGTACGGCGGCGCAGAGAAAGGCTGCTCGGTGAGCACCTTTCCAAGCGTTGCCCTGATGATCTACGACACGCCGGTTGGCCAGCGTCGTTGCCTCTTGTCCGGCCAGTCTGAGGTTGTGCAGGCGGGCGATGCCGAGCATGGCGTGGTGGACGCCGTCGCCTTTCAGGTGGCAGTCGCGGAGGATCCTCCAGGTCTTCATGCGGGCGAAGGTGTGCTCGACGCGCGCGCGGGCCCTGCAGTGTGAGCGATTGTGCTCTTCTTTCCAGGTCGCGAGTTCACTCTGGCCGCGCTCACGGCGGTGCGGGATGACCAGGCTGGCACCCCCGGTAGCCGCCATCCGCGATCACGGTCGTGCAGCCGACGGCGGCGTTCGCTCCGGACAGCTCCCATGCCTTGCAGCCGTTGCGGTTGCCGGGCACCGGCCGGCCCACGGCGACCACGAGTCGGGTGTCGGCATCGATGACAACCTGATGGTTGGTCGAACACCCGTAGTTCTTCGACTGCTCGGCGACGGTGTGGTTCCGGGTGGGAACCAGGGTGCCGTCCACGATCAACACGGCGTCCTTGCGGAACCGATTACGGGGCTGCAGCGCCAGCGACGGCCCGAGGTAGTCGACGGTGCTGCCGGCGGCCGACTTTGAGATGCCGAACAGCGGGGCAAGTTGTCTCAGCGTAAGGTTGCGCCAGTAGGCGGCGACCAGCAGTACCCGGTACTCCAGGGCAGACCCCACGGCCGTCCCCGACGTGCCTCATCCACGCCTTCGCGCCGGAGGGCGGTAACCAGTTTGCCGAAGCTGCTCGGGCTCAGCCCGGTGAAGGGGATTATCCACGACGGCGCGGACGCGCCGTGATCACACCAGCCACACGAAGATCATCCCAAGTGATGCCCGGTGTCGGCGCACGGGCTCAGGCTGCGGCATTCTCGTGATGGCCGGATGCAAAGGCCAGGACGTGAGGAACTGCTTCGCGCAGACTGGTGAAGTGGCGGTGCACGCCCTCCATCGCGACGCCGGCGTTCACCCCCCACCGTCATTCCGGCGCCCCGTCCAGACCGCACTCCGGACGGGGCGTCCTGGACGACCAGACAGTCTCCCGGCTCGGCGCCGAGCTGCTCAGCGGCCAGCAGATACGGCAGGGGAGAGGGCTTGCCCTCCTCGACAGCAGCCGCGTCCACGATCACGCCCGGCACCGGCAAGCCCGTTCGCAGGTAACGGCCGCGCACCCGGTCCATCGAACCCGGGAGAGCCACCACGGCGTGCGCCTTCACCGCAGCATCGGCGAAGGCGGAGGGAAGGAAGACACCCACCTGGGGCCCCAGCTCCTGCGCGAGTTCCGCTTCGGCGATCACCTTCTCCGGCTCGACGAGGACGACTCGCGCACGCGGCGCGTAGGGCGACGGATGCTGGCCCGGCACCCGGACACGGCTCGTCGACGATGGTGGACTCGACGCCGACCTCGCAGGGGCCGCCGTCCAGCACGAAGTCGACCGCCTCGCCGAGCTCGGCACGGACGTGGTCCACGGTGGTGGGGCTGACCTGGCCGAAGCGGTTGGCGGAGGGGGCCGTGACACCGCCGCTGAAGGCGGACAGTAGCGCGAGTGCGACAGGGTGGTCGGGCACGCGCACGGCCACCGTCTCCAAGCCACCCGTGCTTCGAGGGGCACCCGGCGACCGCGCCGCAGGACCAGCGTGAGTGGTCCGGGCCAGAAGCGTTCGGCCAGCAGGCGCGCCGCCTGGGGCACGTCCTGGACCCAGTCGTCCAGCTGCTCCGCGCCGCCGATGTGGACGATCAGCGGGTGGGAGGGCGGACGTCCCTTGACCTGGAAGATGCGCGCGACGGCGGCGGGGTCCTCGGCGTTGGCGCCCAGTCCGTAGACGGTTTCGGTCGGGAGGGCGACCAGGCCGCCGGCGCGGAGACGTCGGCCGCCTTCTCGATGTCACTGGTTCTTGCCGTTACTCTCGCAATCCTAGGAGCACAAAGGACCGGCGACGGTCCTGATCAGTCTCGGTCCTGATCAGTCTCGGCGCCTCCGGCACCAGCCGTCGCACCACCCGGCCCCGCCGCAACTCGCGGCATCCGGGCGCAGGTGACGGCTTGGGCATCCCCCCAGGTGCCGGGCGAGGACGGCTCAGTGCGCAAGCGCAGTGGGGGCGCTGCCGGCCCAGAACACCCCATTGGTCGTCCACACACGTACAACGAGCGGGGCGCTGCCCGCGCTGTCGGCCGAACCCGGTCCTGGTCTGCTCGGGGCAGGTCGGAGACCCGGGCCCGTCCGCATCGGGTCGCGTCGGGTTTTGATGCGGCCCTCCTGGGGAGTCGGTGCGCGTGGTGTCCTATGGACCAGAGCATCGTGTGTGTCTCCCGGCACCGCGCGCCGGCTGGCTCACCCGGACATTCGTGCACTGGGCCTACTCTCCCGAGCAGGTACAGCGTCTGCTGCCGGAGGGGCTGACGGTGGAAACCCGTGATCAGTGGGCGTGGGTGAGCCTCACGCCGTTCGTGATGGCCCGCGTGCGCCCGCCGGGTGTACCTGCTGCTCTGCCCTTCTTCGCGGAGACCAACCTGCGCACGTACGTACGTGAACGGGGCGGCAGGGACGGCCTGTGGTTCCTGACCCTCGAGGTGGGTTCCCGGGTCATGCTGGCCGCCCGTGCGATCGGTGCGCCGTACCACCTCGGGCACCTGACGCTGTCGCGCGGCGGAGATGTAGTGACCTACGCCGGGACGCGGGGGCATGGCGGGCCGTCGTACCGCGTGGTGGTCCGTCCGGGCGAGCCGGTCCGGCCGAGCCCGCGGGATGTGTGGCTGACGTCGCGGTGGCGGGCCTTCACACGGGGCTGCGGCGTGCTCTGGCAGACGCCCGTCGACCACGAGCCCTGGCTGCTGCGCGCGGCGCGCCTGGAAGACCTCCAAGAGACCCTGACCCGGGCGGCCGGGCTGCCGCCGCCCGCGCAGGCGCCGCTCGTGCACTTCTCCGACGGCGTCCACAAGGTCCGCTTCGGCATCTCGCGCCCGGTGCGGCCGACAGGGAGGAGGCGGGGATGAACCCGGTGCTCGTGGCGCGGGCCCAGGGGCTGTTCAACCAGGTCGGGGGCGGCTGGCCGCTGCTGCACCTGCGCAGCTTCGAGTGCGTCTTCGGACCGAAGTCCGAGGAATGGCTCCAGCGCACGACAGCCGGGCTGCTGGCCACGGCAGGGTGGAGCACGCTGTTCACCCCGGGCGGTGCGGTGCGCCAGGCGCGCCGTACGGGTCTCGGGACGGCCGTGACCCTCCTGGCCGTTGACCTGGTGTACGTGCCCATCGGCCGGATCCGTCCGACCTATCTGCTGGACGCGGCGACGCAGGCCGGATGGCTCCTGGCATGGCGCCGGTGCGGCCGGCTCGGGCCGCCCGCGGGCGGATGAACCCGACCACCACCGAGGCACCCTGATGCGCCGATCCCCGCGGACCACCCGGTGGCGCTTCGACGGCTGGATCGCCGGGATCGGCACGGCGTCCGGCGCCCGTCTGGTCCTCGGCCACTGGCCCCGCTCCTCCTTCGGGCCGTTCAGCGACGTGATGCTCGAACGGGCCGACGGCCACCGCCTGTTGCTGGCACCCACCCGGCAGACGGCGGACTTCATCGCCGGCACCTACGCCTTCGACGAGGGCCGCATCGAACCCGTACGCGTCCAGGTCACCGGCGCCGACTGGACGGTCACCGCAGGCACGCTCCTCGACCTCCGGTTCACAGCCGGCCGGCGCGGCCCCGGGGGGCTGCTCCTGCGGACGGTCCCCGATGTCCTGGCCGCCCGGCCCTTCTGGACGGTGGTGACGGACCCGCTCGCCCGTCTCCTCCTGGGCGTGCGCACCCGTGGCACGGCCGGCGCCGGCCGACGCGAGTGGTACGGCGCCCACGATCTCCATCTGATCACCGCGGCCACCGTGATCCTCGAGGGCCGCCACCTCGGCGCCCTCACCGCGGTGGAACCGCCCGTACGGTTCGGCTTCGGCTCCACGCCCCGCACGCCCTGCCTCGTACGCGTCACGACGACGGTAAGGACACCGCGCACGCCCGAACCTCTTGCATCCCCGGCTACACGGCAGCCACCCGCACAAGAAGGAGGCTTGTGATGAACGCCCCACCACGGAGCTCACCTCGGCGCCACCCGCCCGCACGCGGCGCCGACATGAAGCTGCTCGGCATCTATCTGAACGACCACCTCGCCGGCGCCACCGCGGGCACCCAGCGGGCCGGCCACCTGGCACGTGTCACCCGTGGTTCCGCGCTCGGCCGCGCGCTCGGGCCTGTCGCCACCGACATCGCCCAGGACCGCAAGGCGCTTGTCGGCATCATGCGGGACCTGGGTGTCCCCGTACACCGCTACAAGGTCTCCGCGGGCTGGGTCGCGGAAAAACTGGCACGGCTGAAGGGCAACGGCCGCCTGGTGCGACGCTCTCCGCTGAGCACCGTGCTGGAGCTGGAGGCGCTGCGGCTGGGGGTGGAGGGCAAGACGGCCGGATGGCAGACCCTGCGCCAGCTCACCGGGACGGACGAACGCCTCGATCCAGCCCTGCTCGACAGGCTGTTGGAGCGAGCCCGACGACAGCAGGACACCGTGGAGGAATGGCGCATCCGCCAAGCCGAAGCGGCACTCCGCACAACGGCTGACTGAGTGACGGTGCCACGGGCTGGCTCACGACACCTGACAGCGCTCAGCAGCACAGCCGCAGCGTCGGGAAGTCCGTGTCTTCCGCCGAACCCCGGCAGCACAGACGATCACGCCTCCGCACCGCGAAGGGCTGTTCCGCAGCCGAATGAGGGCCGGGCGAGGACTTGTGCGGCTCGCCACAGGAACGCCTGGCCGCGCGGTGTTGCGGTGAGCGGGCGGGTGCGTTCGATGATGGTGAAGCCGACCATGCGCTCGATCCGCAGGAGGTGGTGCCTGATTCCTGGGCTGTTGAGGACTCGTTCAGCGGCCGACAGGCTCGGCATGGAAGGAAAGGCGCAGATGAGCTGGAGGTTGTCCCGTCCGTTCGTGGAGACCAGGACCCGGTGGAGGTCGGGTGCCAGTGGTTGGGGAAGCGAGGTGAACGGGGCCGGGAGCGGGTGATCGAAGTCCGTCCAGGCGGGGATGCCCCATTGCGCGGTCATCCGACGAGGTTTCCGGACCGACAGTCCGCATTCCTTGGATATACCGCGGAGTGCTCTGTTGCGGACGGTGCACTGCTTGACGAGCCAGGCGCGGGTGACCATCCCGGGGCGGCGGAATGAGGGTTCCGGCAGGCCGGCGTGGGTGAGGGGCGTTGACGACGACGGTGCTGCTGCAGTCGATGTCCTGGGCGATGCGCTGGTAGGACAGCCCCTGGTCGAGATACAGGTGCCGGAGCCGGTCGGGCGCCAGATCACCCTGGCGGAGAACGAGGCGTCCTCGCGCGCGTTGGGGCAGTTGCCGTCCGGGGGCCTTCAGACCGCTCAAGGAGGCGAAGAGCCGAACGTGTTCCGGGAGCACACCATGCGGGACCGCAGTACTCGCCGGGGTCTTGTGGACGGCGATCGTGTCGCGGAAGCCGGCGCGATCGACATCGTCGGGTTCCACTCCGGGCAAGGCCTCCACCTGCGGCGCCTGCTTCGGCTACCACGGGCCTGCTCGCCCCGGGCGAGGTCTGTCTGATCTCCTCGACAGGAAACTTCACCGGTCGCATAGGTAGCCCCGACGCGGAGATCTATATGGCGTCCCCCGCCACCGTCGCCGCCTCGGCCCTCACCGGCCACATCACCGACCCACGAGAAGAGCTGAACTGATGGGAACCCAACTCACCGGCACGGTCTGGGTCGTCGGCGACACCGTCACCACGGACGCCATGTACCCGGCGTTCGCCATGAAACTGCCCGTCCCCGAAGCCGCGAAGCACATCTTCTACGAGCTGCGCCCCGGCTGGACCGCCCAGGTCGCCCCCGGCGACATCGTCGTCGCCGGACGCAACTTCGGCCTTGGATCCCCCTGACCCGTCGCCGCCCTCTTCCGGGAACTGGGCGTGGCCGCGCCACTGAGGTTTTCGGTTCGGGGTAATGGTGATCTCGGTGGTGGGTGTATCCCGGTGTCATGCGGTATCCCGATGGGGGCGGCCTGACGGCCAAACAGCGCGCTCAGCGAGAGCAAGTACGCTTCCAGGCCACCGAGTTACTTGCGGAAGGAGCGGCTCCGCCGCAGGTCGCGCAGCGATTACGGGTGTCCCGCAAGTCCGCCTACGACTGGCACGCTCGCTGGCGGGACGGCGGAGTGGAGGCGCTGCGTTCCAAAGGACCGCCGGGGCGGCCGTCCCGAATCAAGCCCACTTGGCGGGCCTGGCTGCCGCAGAGTTGGAGAGGGGGTCGGCCGCGCACGGCTGGGTGCAGGACCAGCGGTGGACGCCGGCCGGGTGGCCACGGTGATCGCGCGACGCTTCCATGGCCGCTTCAGCCCTGCGCAGACCTGGCGCATCCTGCACCAGATGGGCTTCACGGTGCAGCTTCCAAAGCGCCGGGCCGCCGAGCGGGACCCCGATGCAGTGGCCACTTGGATCGAGGAGACGTGGCCTCGTGTGGAAAGACGGTGAGGGACCAGGGCGCGTGGCTGTGTTTCGCCGACGAGTCGGGCCAGGTGCTCCGGGCCGCCGAAAGCACGGACCTGGTCCCGGCGTGGCCCCACGCCCCGCGTCACCGTCCGGGCCGGCGGCTCGGGACGTATCTCGCTGGCCGGCCTGGTGTGCCGCAGGCCGGGCCGACGCACCCGGCTCATCTTCCGGATGCTGGTGCACCATGGCCGCAAGGGTGAGCGGAAGGGTTTCCGGGTCTTCCGCTCTCCCTCGTACGCGCCCGACCTCTGCCCCGCCGAGGGCGTGTGGGGACATCTGAAGAACAGCCTGGGCAACCTGGCCCCGTGCAGCCTCAACGAGCTCGCCACGCTGGCCCGCACCCGCCTGAAACGGATGCAGTACCAACCCGGCCTGCTCGACGGATTCATCGCCCAAACCGGACCGATTCCGGCCCAGCAGTCGGACTCCCCGGCAGCTGCGGGCACCTACGGGTGATAGAGGGCGTGGGCGCGCGTCAGGTCGGCAGGCCCGTCCTGGCCAAGGTGGAAGAAGTAGTCCACCTGCCATGCCTGGGTGCCTCGGGCCTGCCGGTTGGTCGTGGTCACCCACGGCGGGTACACACGAAATCCGCGCTTCCCGCCGGAGCCGTTGCGGGAGACGATGTCGCGCCCACACAACACCTCGCGCGGGAAGACGAACTGTCCGAAGCCGTCGGCGTCACGGCTGCTGATGACGAAAAGGTCCACCCCGTCGTCGGCGTCGAAAGGCCGGATCGGCCCCTCAGCGGACCGCTGCCACACGGTGACGAACTGGCCCACCTTCGTCGGGGTGGTCTTGCCCACGCGGAACCGGACCGACCGGCCATCGAGCGTGAAACCGCACGCCGCGTACTCGACGCTCTCCGGTTCGGGCACCGGCAGCGAGCAGGCAAAGCCGCTCGGGTCGTACACCAACGCCTTCGCCGCCAGCAGATCACTGTGAAGCCCCGCCCACGGCTGATTCGTCACCATGCCGCCATCCTGCCATCGCGACCACACTGGTCGGTGCGGCGTGGGTTGAGCGTGGCATGCTGGCTGAGCCTGTGGCTCTCCGGGCGCATACCGCGGCGCGGACAGTCCGGCAGCCATCACACCGTCTGCTTGCGAAGCGTTCGAAAGGGGGGCGGAGAGTCAGCCTGCCCGGGCAGTGATCCACCGGACGCGACGGGGAAGCGGGCGTCATCCCATGGAGAACTTGGCGACGTACTCGTCGAAGGGCTCGATGCCGACTTCCGCACGGAGTTCGTCCATGCGCTCGGGCTCTTCACAGGGCCACGGAACCGGTGACCCGTCCTTCACGCCGGCGATCTGAGTGCCGTAGACCTGCTTGCGGCCCTCATTGACCAGCGTGCGGTCGTGCAGAAAGGCCAGCTCGCGTGGGCTGGCCGAGCCTGCCGACACCGCCTGCTGCATCAACTGGCGGGCACGACGCTGGACGTCGAGCTGCCGGTCGGCGTGCTGGGCGATCAGCCATGCCGCGCGTGCGGCCTCCTCGCCGACAAGTTCCGCCGTTGGCCAGCCGTATTCCTCCATGATCTCACTGAGTCGGTCACCGTGCCGTGCGGTCAGCCGGCGCCACGCCAGCTGTTCGTCAGGGTCATCGCTGTTCGCGCGGAATGCGGACTGGTGATCGGCCGCAGCCATGTCCGTGAGTTCCACCGTCAGCGCGGCAACGTCGTGCGCCACTCTCAACTCCAAGGTCAGAACCGTGCTTTGTGTCCGCCCGCAAGCCTAGAGGTGCAAAACGGACGTAAAGATCATTCTGGAGAACGGTGACAGGCGCCTCACCGCACCGGGATAATGGATCTAACCCCGGAGCCCGAGCCGGATCGCTGCGACGTTCACGGTGCCCTGGAAGACATGGGCACGCTTGTCGAACCTCGTGGCCACGGCCCGGAAGTTCTTGAGGGCGTTGATCGTCCGCTCGACTTCGTTTCTGCGCTTGTAGATCGTCTTGTTGAAGCCGGTGGGCCGTCCGCCCTTGCTGCCGCGGCGTTGGCGGTTGGCCCGCTGGTTCCTCGGCTCGGGGATGGTGCGCTTGATCTGCCGTCTTCGCGGGTAGCGGCGGTTACGGCGGGAGGAATAGGCCTTGTCGCCGCTACTAGGGCGCGTATCGAGTCGTGATCAATCTGCGGATTCTCCCCCGGGCGGGGCCTGGACCGGTAACCCTTCTCGCGTGACGCGAGTCCAGTTGACGGGCGAGGAACGGCAGCTCATCGAGCCATACCTGCCGATCGGCGAGTACGGCCCGTATCCCGAACGGCTCCGGCTGCGGCAACAGTCCGAGGGTGCACTGGCGATTCAAGACCGGCGGACACTTCGGCCGTAACCCACACGGCGTAGGCAGGATCGATACGGCAAGCTCGCACTGCGGATGTCGCGCATGCGCGAGCCGCTGTCGGGAATGCCGCTACGGGTCCAGTCACTCTCCTGACGGAAATGGTTTCCATGGGTCCTCGTCACACAGCCGCCGCCGCTTTGGGCGCGCTCGCACTCGTCGTTACCCTGCCGTCTTCCGCGAGCGCCGCCACGGGCGATTTCGCCTACAAGTTCGTGGGTCTCGACGGCAGCCCCCAGTCGGTCACACTCCATGACCCGGTCAGCCCCGGCTGCATCACACTGCCCGAAGTCGCGGACCCAGGAAGCTCCGAGCCCGCGTTCGCCCCGCACAACGACACCGACGTATGGGTCATGGTGTTCACCGAGCCGAACTGCACCGGAAACTCCTGGACACTGCGTCCGCACGGACACCCCGCTACGGACCGCCTGAAACTGCGCTCGGTGTTCCTGACCGACCGCCACTGACCCGCAGCACGGTAATCCTGGCGTCGAGCCGCCGTTCACGCCTCGCCCGTGAACTGGACTCGCGTCAATCGAGAAGGGCTACCCGGGTCCAGGCCCCGCCTGCGGGATTCGCCCCTCCGGGTGGAGGCCGATCCGGTAGATCGCCTTGTGTGACCCGAGTACAACTGTCCGACGACGAATGGGAGTTCATCGGGCCGTACCTGCCGATCGGCAAGTACGGCCCGTACCGCGATCGCCTGCGCCAGCAGTTCGAGGGCGTGATCTGGTGGTTCAAGACCGGCGGGCAGTGGCGGGAGATGCCGCAGGAGTTCGGCGCCTGGTCCACCGTCTCCAACCGCTTCCGGCAGTGGCGTGACGCCGGCGTGTTCGCGGCCCTGCTGGAGGGGCTGATCGCGGAGGCCGCGAAGCGGGGCCAGGTGGATCCGTCGCTGGTCAGCATCGACTCCACCACCGCACGCGCTCACCACGACGCCGCCGGGATGCGTATGAGCGAGGACGTGCTCACTGCCCTGGAGAAGACCGCCGAGGATGAGAAGCCCCGGTCAAAGGGGGCGGCGGCCTCGACGAACAAAACGGACGGGATGCGGAAGACGATCCTGAACGGGAGGAGCAACGACGCGTCCGGTCGCCAGAAGCTGCGGCTGAAGGCCGCCCTCCTGAGACGCTCGCGGGGCGGGCAGACCAGCAAGGTTCACCTCGCCGCCGCCGCCCTCGCATCCGGCCCGATGCCGTCGCCGGGGACAAGGCCTATTCGTCCCGCGGCAACCGTGCCCACCTGCGCAGACGCGGCATCAAAGGCGTCATCCCGGAGGAGAGGGACCAGACTGCCAATCGGAAGAAGAAGGGCACCAGGGGTGGGCGGCCCATCAGCCACGATGTGGACCTATACAACGAGCGGAACACCGTCGAACGGCTGATCAACAAGCTGAAGGCCTGGCGAGGCATCGCCACCAGGTACGACAAGACCCCGGAGAGCTACCTCGCCGGCCTCCATCTGCGCGCCCGAGGTCGATTTCTCCTGTTGTTTCATCACGGAACCTATCGTTTGATCTGTGATGTCAGGTCGTGCCAGGAGACGGTGTTCTCGCTGGTGAGACGGCGGGCCATGAGGTCGGTCATGGCGATGTGGATCACGGCTTCGGAGTGGACGGACAGGGTCTCGTAGTCGCGGGCGAGACGTCGGTGGAGCATGAGCCAGCCGTAGGTCCGCTCGACTGCCCAGCGTTTCGGGATCGGGGTGAATCCCCTGGTCTCGGGCTTGCGTTGAGTGATTTCCTTGTCAATGCCGAGAGCGGCCGCGTGCTCGACGAGGTGCTGGCGGTAGCCGGCGTCGCCCCGCACCTTGCGGATGCCGAGGTGTTCGGCAGCGACTTGGTCCAGGAGGCTGGTGCCGGCGACGGAGTCCTGCGCGCTCGCCGCGGTGACCAGCACGGCAAGCAGGAGGCCGACGGTGTCGGTGACGATGTTCCGCTTCCTGCCCACGATCTTTTCCCCAGCGTCGACGCCCTGGTCGGCGGCGGCGACGCTGGTGGAGGTCTTGACGCTCTCGTCGATCACACGGGCCGACGGCTCGGCATTCCGCCCCTCCTTCTCCCGGAGGAGCTGCCGGAGCAAGCCGTTGAGCTGTGCGAACACGCCCTCGTCCGCCCACTTGGCGAAGTAGCCGTAGACCGTGTTCCAGGGTGGAAAATCGCGCGGGAGGTAGCGCCACTGAACGCCGGTCCGATCCACGTACAAGATCGCGTCCATGACGTCGCGCAGGTCGTGCTCGGGCGGCCGGCCGAAGCCCAGGGCCCTGTCACGGCGCCCGAAGCGCCAGGCCGAGAGCACGGGCTCGATCAACTCCCAGCGGGCATCGGACAGATCGCTCGGATACGGGCGTCGCGTCGGCATGCCTCCGGCGTATCGCCACGGACCTGAGTGCGCCCAGACGCACAGCAGCGGCGACAGAAGCACACAGCCACGAAGACCGGGCGCCCTGGGATGAGACAGGAACAAGCCGCATCTCTCCCCACCCGTCACCCTGCCCGCCCCACAGACCCCGACCACCCCCCGGCTACCTCTTCCCCACCGCAATCCCACACTCCAGAACCGCCCCATGTAAAGCGTCCCTTCCATAGAGTCAAGCAACGTTGACTCTATGGAAGGGACGCTTTACATTCATGGCATGGCAGAGCAGGTACAGCAGGACCAGGTGACGCGCGCGGCCCGTCGCGCTGTACTCATCGACGGCATACCCGTGTCCGCTTTGGGCGTGATAGCCCTGGCGCTGGGCAGCAACCCGCATCAGAGCACCGCCCAGAAGGCCTGGTGGATCGCGACCACCGCCGTCTTCACCCTCGCGATCGCCTGGGTGCTGCTGCGGGCGTTCCGGCGCGCGGACGAATACCTGCGCAGGATTCAGCTGGAGAGCATGGCCATCGCCTTCGCCGCAGTCCTCGTGGGGCTGCAAGTGGCCACCCTGCTCGATGCCGCAGGCATCGTTCAGCTCCATCAGCTCGCACAGTTGATCCTCCTCGGCGGCGTGGCGATCTGGATGACGATCGCGGACTTGCGTACCCGCCTGAACCGGTGACGGCGCGTAGTGAGGAACCGACTACGCGAACTGCGTGCAGCCCGCCGGTGGAGCCAGGCCGACCTGGCCGACCGGTGCAAAGTCTCCCGGCAGGCCATCAATGCCATCGAAACCGAGCGGTACGATCCCAGCCTGCCTCTGGCGTTCACCATCGCCGACGTCTTCGGCCTGACCATCGAGGAAATCTTCCGTCCTGACCGGACGGAGACGACGGACAACCCGGCCTGACATTGAATTAGCGCATGCCAGTCAGGATGCGGGAGGGACGGCGCGGGCCAAAGGGTCCAGGTCTCCGTAGAGCGCGGCGTGGAGTGCGGCGGCGAGTTCGCGGGCTCGTTCTTCGCTCCGCACGCCGTGCATCATGAAGTACACGGTCCCGTGTAGGGCGTCCAGGTCGGCCTCGTGGCTTTGGTGGACCAGATGGGTGTTCGCAGCCCGGGCTGAGCGTCGCTGCCAGTGCATGCGCCCAAATACGCGGCAGCCTGAGAGCAGTCGTTGACGGCAACAGCCGTGGGCCTGGCCGTACCTCGGGGTGCTGTGGGCGTCGTCATTGGCGGCGAGGCGGGGCAGGGCGCGCGTTAGGTGGGGGAGCGGGGTGCGGGCCAGGACCGTGAGGTGCCCGGGCCCGTTGCGATTGAGGTGGAGTTCGTCTGCCGGCAGGGTGTCGTGGCCGTGGAGGGTGATGCCGGCGCCGTCGAGGAGTTGGGCGAGCGTCAGCTGGTACGTGTTGGCGAGGCGTTGCGCATATGAGTCTGTCGCTTCGCCGGTCAGCGGTGTGTGGAGCATGCCCGGTGCTGCTGACGGTGTCCGCAGCCATGCCTCTGTGGTGAGGACACCGCGCTGCGCGGGGGCGATTGCGACTGCGGTCCGGGCCGCGACGCCTGTCCGGCTCACGGGTGCTGGTATCCCGTCTCCGGGGCCGGGTGCGGGTTGGTGGTGCTGCTCTGCGAGGTGGTCGAGGCGGATTGCTTCGAGGGTGGTTTTGGCGATGCGTTCGGTGCCGTCGATGAGTGCGGTGATGGCGGCCTGACGGATGAGACCGGCGCGGCTGCCGATGCGGCCGGCGGTGCGCTCGTGCAGGTACGGGGCAAGCTGGGGAAGGGTTCCGGGCCGGTGGTGGCGCAGGTCGAGTGCGCTCTCCATGGCTTTGACGAGGCGGCCGCGGAAGCGGCTCTTGGTCGCCGAGACGGGCGGGGAAGGCGGCGCAGTCGATGAGGGAGGCGCGTCCGGCCGAGCTGGGCGCCGCGTACTCCGGTGAACAGGGGTGTGGTGGTGACGTCGATGCCGGCGTAGACGAAGGTGGCGCCGATGCGTTCGGTGAGGTCTCTGCGTGGCCTTCCTCGCGATATGGGCCCAAAGACGACCACCTGGACCGCCCAGCGGCTCGGCCCGACCACGATCGCCTGACCGCCGTCAGCGCGCGATGGAGCGGTCGATCCCCGGTGCAGCAGCCGCGGGGGTGTCCAGTGCATGACCCTGCACTTCTCGATCCGCTCCCTGGAGTGGTACGCCCGTCCCGGCGTCGACGCGGCCGCCCGGCACGTCGCCGAACGCGACCCTGCGTGCGTCGCAGGACGTAACGGCTGCCCTACTTTCAGCGTGGGTCAGAGAGAGGAGACCGGGCCTTGAACGAGTGGAGGTCGGCTACAGCGAGGGTTTGCTTCGCGTCGTGCGCCTCGAAGGTGCCCATGCGCTGGAAGCCGAGACGGTCGGCGAGCTTGAGGGAACGCTCGTTGGCCGTCTGGGTCACCACCAGGACCGGCTGAGCGGGCAGCTCACCGGCAGCGGCACGCAACAGAGCCGTGGCGGCCTCGAATGCCAGCCCAGCACCCCAACTTCCCCGTGGGAGCAGGTAGCTCAGCTCCAGCTCCCCGCCTTCCTTGGCGACGTGCCCGGGAAGGTCGGTGGCTCGGCGGTCGAGTACGAGTGTCCCGATAAACCGGTCGGTCTCCTTGTCGGCGATGACGTAGGTACCGGGCTTGCCTGCAATCGCGCTGATGCCGTTAGCTTCGAAGTACTGCTCGACGACGCTACGGGGCCGCGGACCGCCGAGGTGGGCACGGACCTGTGGATCGGTCTGGAGCTCGATGAGGCCGTCGATGTCAGCGTCGGGCGCTTTCCGCAGCCGAAGACGATCAGTGGTGATCTCAACGGCAGACAGCGTGGGTAATGCGTTCATGAGGTCCATTCTCCCGGCTCACTGGATCGAGCCACCATTTTCGATGCGGCGGCCAGCTCACCGTCAGGGATGCGTGCTGGGGGCACTGCTGGTACCCGGACGGTCAGGTCCAGGTCGGGACGGCTGGTCATGTCCAGCTCGAACCCGCCGTAGGGGTTCGCGTGGGTCCAGAACGGTCGGCCCACTTCGGAACGGCGAGGACCTGCCGCATCAGCAGCGCGTTGACGTGGACCAGGGGCAGGTTGGATGTCCGCACCGACGAAGACGATGAGGCTTCTCGCGTCCCGTCGGCTCGTGCGGACACAACCGGGTGACGCCAGCGGCGAACCCGAGGAGACGCCGTGAGAAAGAGACGGATCACGTGAGTCGGGGCAGCTGTCTGTTCTTGTGAACATCGGTTCCAGCCCGGAGCGGGCGCCTTCCATCGGCCTTTGCGGTGCGTGAGGTGCGAGAAAGGGGGAACCGTCCACGACGTGTGGGGCGTATATGCCCCTCATTCCTTGGAAGTAACTCGTGTTTTGTGGGCTTGTAGGGCTGAAGTAAGGGCATCCGGTGGCCAGGAGGTTGATAACGATGGTTCCCCTGCTTCTGGTTCTTCTGCTGGCCCTGATCCTCTTCGGCGCGGGCTTCGCGCTGAAGGCGCTGTGGTGGATCGCGGTGATCGTGCTCATCGTGTGGCTGCTCGGTTTCGTCGTCCGCTCCGCGGACAGTGGAGGCCGCAAGGGCCGCTGGTACCGCTGGTAGACGAAAGACACCCGGCGCGAGGAGCGTGCCACGCGCGGGTAATGAGTGGGCCCGGCCGACACGGCCGGGCCCACTGGCGTGAAAGAGACGCTCTTGCGGCGGTTGGGAGGGATCGGGCTTATCGGACGCGCCGCAGGGTAGGTGAGTCATGCACCTGCCCCGCAGACTCCGTGGTTGGCGCGACCGCGGACCACAGCATCGGCTTCCACCAGTACCACCTCGAAGACGCAGGTCATCCCGGTCACGGACGAGGGCCTGGGTAACCTCCCGCTGCCGACCGCGAAGGCGATCGAGATCGACGCGTTCGTGCCACTGGAGTCCATCGACCCACTGAAGATCGCTGAGGGCTACTACGTTCAACCGTCCAGCCAGGTCGCGGCCAAGCCCTACAAACTACTTGTTCAGGCCCTCGGCCGCACGGCCAAGGTGGCCGTCGCGAAGTACGCCTGGAGCGGCAGGAAGAGACTGGGCCTGCTCCGCGTCCGTGACGACGTCCTGGTCCTTCACGCCATGCGCTGGCCGGACGAGATCCGCGACCCCACCGAACTGCTCCCTCCTCCGGTTGAAGTGTCCGACGAGGAGATCGAGGGCGCGCTCGCCCTCATGGACACCGTGACCGTCGACAAGCTGGAGGGCCCGGATTTCACAGGCCGCTACACCGAGGCGAGCGCCCAGATCATCGGGGCGAGACGCGAGCAGAAGCCACTCCCCGAGACGCCGGAGACCGAACAGCCGGCTCAGGTGCTCGCCCTCATGGCCGCACTGCAGGAGTCCGTGCCGAAGGTCAAGGCCGCCCGCGGCGAGGACACCGGGCCGGCCGAGGTGCACGAACTGCCGAAGCCGAAGAAGAAGCCAGCGGCGAAGAAGCAGCCCGCCAAGAAGGCCGCGGCGAAAAAGGCGACCGCGAAGAAGACGGCGGGACTGCCCGCCGCGTAGCGCCTGAAGGCGTGTCCGGTGGACGGTTCCTTGCCCACCGGACACGCCCGAGCACTGCCGAGCCGGACGACGGTCCGGCTTGGCCGCCCATTTGTCCGGCTTATGTCACGCGTGATCCGGCGGGCGGTCCCAGCCGGGAGCGCCCGCCGCGAGGCTATTCCGGGCGGATTCGCGTCAGTCGTTGACGCAGACGTTGCCGAACGTCGGGTTCAGCAGGCCTACGATGTCGATGCTGTTGCCGCACGCGTTGATCGGCACATGGATCGGCGCCTGGATCACGTTGCCGGAGACGACGCCGGGCGAGCCCACCGCTGCGCCTTCGGCGCCGGAGTCGGCGAAGGCGGCCGCGGAGCCTCCGAGGATGGCTGCCGCAGCCAGGGTGCAGGCAGCGACGGTGGTACGGATACGCATGTTCCCTCCCAGGGATGGTGGTCTCGAACCGGCGGTGCCAGTCGGCAGGACTGCCCGAGCAGCGCCGGCCGCAGGGAAGAAGATCTCCGGCTCTGTCCCGTACAAACGATTCAGGCGCCCGGTTCCATCGAACCGGTGACGATCTCGATTCATCCTGCACAAAGCCAGTTGAGCAACCGCCCCACCGGACACCCTCTAGCTGAGGACGCCCAACTCGGCGTCCGGTCGGCAGTGCGGGCAGGCCGCGACGCCCTCGGCCGCGCCCTCACTGCGGTAGATCGTTCGACACCTTTGCTGCGCCCTCCGGCGTTCCAGCAGCCGTCGGCGTGGACGTATACGGCCGCCGTCTCACGGTTGAGGCCGACCTCCAGCAGCCAGTCGGGTGCCGGCGGCCGGTGCTGCTCGCCCTGCTGCCGCTCGTGCTCGCGCCGTTCCTCATCCGCGATCCACTGGTCGATCTGGTCCAGCTGTCGCGCGGTCTGCTGCTCGACGACGCGGCGGGCGAACCGCAGCGTGTCGAGACGGGTCAGCGGGGAATCGTCGTGCACTTGGGTGTTCCTCCGCGCTGCGCTGGCGTGCTTCGCCTTGCCCATCCGGCAGGCGATCGCCGACCGCGGCGAGGTACCGGCAGTGCAGGAGATCGGTGACACGGTCGGTATGCGCAGCCGGGCCAGCGTGCACTACCAGCTGGTCGAGCTGGAGACGAAGCAGGCGATCGTCCGTACGCCGGGCCGGGCGAGAGTGATCCGCCTCGCATGCCCAGCCCGGGCCGCTACTACCTGCTGCTGGCCACCGTCGGGCGGTCGGTGCAGCACGGCTGGTGGGGGCGTGAGGACGTCGCGCGTGACAAGCTCCGCGACAGCGTCGACCAGTACGCGGGCGCCATGCTCGCAGCCCGCGTCACCTTGTTGGACGACGACAGCGGAGTCGCCCTGGACGCATGGCAATGTACGCGGCGGAGGCCTGTTCCCGTCGACCATCGGACGGGTCACCGTCGCGCAACCCGCACACCGGGGGCATCGCACCAGGACCCGGCCGCCGTAACGCCACAACCTGCCGCCATGATCTCTGAACCGCTCGAAACGCACATGCCGGGAACCCACGGCCTGAATGATGCCAGCCCATCGACGCCCAAGCTGCTGAATATCGGCCCACCGTCCTTTCCTCCGCAAGCACGGTGCAGGACCGGTCCCCAACAGATGGGCCACAGGATCGCCGATCGCTTGACGCGCACGCGACCTGAGATGTCTTGCAGGTAACAGACCGCGGCCCGCCTCGACCGCGGGCGGGTACTGCCGGGCGGGGAGTTGTCGCCGGCTCAGTGCGTGCTGTACCGGGTCGGGATCCACCGCGAGCTCGGCGACGTCGACCGCGCCCTGGCGTACGCCGCGGTCCGAGAATCGGCCGTGCTGCCCACGCCGGAGCGCAGGGGGCCCGCACGGCGACCGACACCGCCCGCGTCCTGCTGGCCGCCGGCGACGTGCCGAACGGTAGGGAGCGGGGCTCGGCTCGTTGACAGGCAGGTCGAACAGGGGGTGGGCGGCCTGCCCGCTCCGGCCAGCAGCCGGGCGAGCTCCGGCCCCTCCGCATCGGGGGACCATCCCCGCACACGAGGGGAGCGCACTTGCTGACCTGCATTCATACCGCGCCGTCAGCTCGCTTCTCATTACTTTCACCGAATTCGGCATCACGGACCAAGCCCCTCCGTCTCGCTGAGGCGTAGCCCACGGCCTCTGCACCAGCGACCGATTCATGGTGCTCGTCGGTTACTTCGGCTGCGATGCCAGCTCGAGGCGGCTTTGGCGTGAGGAGCACAATTGCTGAGCTCCAGAGGAGTCTAGGGCCATACGACCTCGCCGTCTCGGACCACCAAGGGCTCGAACTGGTCCGACTCGCAGAACCTGGTCCAGCCCAGGCGGACCGTGCCGATGGAAGCGCGGTACCGGTCATCCACTTTCGTGGCCAGCCAGCTGAGCAGTTCACCAGTGCGGTCGAATTCGTCGGGGTGAATCTCCTGCCGAACCGTCAGGACCCATGCGTGGCCCTCTTCAGAGCGTTGCAGCACCGAGACGAGTACTCCGCCGATCTTCCACGCCTCAGCGTGCTGACCCAACAGAGGCACCGGGTCGTCCACCATGACGGGCTCGCCGTGACCGTCCTCCTCCACGACCGGGAAAACGGGCACGATGCAGAGATTCTTCGGCTTGGGGCCCAACCCAAGATGCCATCGAAGCTCAGCAAGCTCCTCATCCGAGAGAGCCTCGCTCAGGTTCAGAGCCATGGAAAGTTCGTAGATGTCCGCCACAACGGCAAGTTATCGCCCCGGTACGACAATCCACCGACACTGCGCCTCGGCAGCCCTCGCGGCGAGACAGCAACGAGTTACCAACGGATGCGACGACATGCGAGGGAGGGATGCCAGTCACGTGGTCAGCGGGCCAGGTGGCCGGCTCGACGGGGGACCATCCCCGCGGGCGCGGGGAGCACTTGGGCTCGTCCGGCGGATCACGGGCCGAGTCAGGGCCGGACCGGGGCGAGGGCCGGCCACTGCCCTAAGGGTGTTGACCGCCCCGGCAGGCAGTGCTGGAGTCGGCACGTGGACAGCATCCCCGCCAACCGGCGGTTCTGGAACCAGATCAGCAGCGCCTACCAGCACGAGCACGACCCGCAAATTGGCGCCGCGCCTCGGCTGTGGGGCATGTACTCCATCCCCGACGCGCACCTGCACGCCCTGGGCGACGTCACCGGCAAGCGCGTCCTCGAACTCGGCTGCGGCGCCGGTCAGTGGTCCAGGGCGCTCGCCGCCGAGGGTGCCACCGTGGTCGGGCTCGACCTGTCCGAAGCCCAACTCGCCGCGGCGGCCCGCGCGATGGGAGCGGCCCGCTACCCGCTAGTGCAAGGCGCCGCCGAACAGCTCCCCTTCGCCGCCGACAGCTTCGACCTGGTGTTCTGCGACTTCGGTGGGCTCAGCTGGGCGCCCCCGCACCTGGCCGTCCCGCAGGCCGCACGCGTCTTGTGCCGAGGCGGGCGCCTGGTGTTCAACGTCGCCAGCCCATGGTTCGAAGCTTGCTACGACGAAGCCGCCAGCCGCGTGACCACGACGCTGCAGCAGGACTACTTCGGGCTGAACACCATCGCCGAAGACGACGGCGCGACCAGCTATCAGCTCACCTACGGCGACTGGGTCAAGGTCCTGCGCGGCGCGGGTCTCATCATCGACGACCTCATCGAGCCGCGGCCCGAACTCGGAACACCCAACGGCTACAACGAAACCGACCCACCTGACTGGGCACACCGCTGGCCGGCGGAACTGCTCTGGGTAACCCACAAACCGTAAGTTCCGCCGCGCCGAGACGCGAAGGCATCCCCTCGCCGGGCAGGCCTAAGGGCCTGTCCGGGTGATCACCGGCGGAGCCAGAGCCGGATCGAGGCGAGAGTGACGGTCCCGTGGAAGACGTAGGTGCGTTTGTCGAAGCCGGCGGGCCGTCCGCCCCTGCCGCCGCGTCTTTTGCGGTGGGCCCGCTGCCGGTGCGGTTGGGCGGGCAGGCTCTCGTCGGCGGGCGGCATGATGCGGCGCATGAGAGACGACACTGTGCGTGATCAAATCCGGTACCTGAGTGGGAGTATCGAGGCTGAAGAGGCGCCTGTTCTGGTTGCTGGGGAGGGCTGGCCTGGGCCGACGGACGAGGGGGTCAGTGCGTTGAGGGCCGGTGGATTCACGGATGAGCAGGTTCGCCTGATCCTCAGGTGGGGGCCCGGTCGCGCAGGCGCGTATGCCGATCTGCTGCAGCGCATCGTTGACCAGTTGGAAGCGCTCAGTTCCGTCAGACGGCCGGCTCATAAGGTGGCCGTGCGGCGCGGCATTCACTCGTTGCTGCATCTGTCCCGGAACGCACCGGGCTGGGAACCGACATGGGACCGGACTTCCCGTATGCGCGCCTGAGAATGGTGAGCAAGGAGCGAACTGCCGGGGTGCTTGCTGACGCCGAACAACGGACGGCAGGAGGCGCCGCAGGTTGATGGAACAGTCACGTCCGTAGTCGCTCCCCAAGCGGGGCTGGCCTACGCAGCGGTGCAGACCTCGGTGGCCGCGGCCGGTCTGGACATGGTGCCGGCTGTCTGCCTGCTGCTGGGCGGAGGCTGGGCGGTGGGTATGGCGGCCCTGGGTATGGCCGCGTTCGCCATCCGGACCCGCAGCCACCAGTCGTGTACGGCGGCCAGGGCAGCATCGACGGGTGTCGAGCGGGCTGCTTCGGTGCCGTGACCGGCCTGGTGAGTGCGTCGTTTGGTTGATGGACGCCGCGCACGGCGGCAACGTCATGGGGAGGGCGGGACTTACCTAGGTGGCGCAATGCAACCGGGCTTCGACGGCTTCACCTGACGTATCAGCCCTGTCTCCTGTCGGTGCTCCCGACCAGGCCGAGGAGCTGGTGCCGCGCGGTGAGGCGCGCTGGGCGTGGCTGCTCAGTGACGGCGGCGAACCGCGGAACTGGATGCTGGGCCTGCCCCCGCTGGTGGGCTGGCACGCCAGCAAGTGGCCGGGGCTTGGCTGGGGCGTGGTGGCGGCGGTGTTCACCGCGGTGGTGCCCACGCTGATCCTTCGTTTCGGTGAGCGCCGCCGGTACTGGGGCGACCGGCATGTGCGGCGGCGGCAGGACCGCATCGTGGCCGCTCCCGGGGTGATGGCCACGGTTCTCACCGGCACCGCCCTGCTGTACGCGCTGGATGCTTCCACGGCGGTGGTGGCTTTGGTGGCGGCGATGGTCGCCGTTCTGCTCGCCTTGCTGGTGATCACGTTCTTCTGGAAGGTGTCGGTGCACTCCGCGGTGGCTTCCGGTGCTCTGGCGATCCTGGTGACGGTTTTCGGGCCCTGGATGCTCGTGTTGACGCCGCTGGTTGTTTTGATCGGTTGGTCCCGCGTCCGGTTGGGCTGCCACACGGTGGGCCAGGTGGCCGTCGGGGCACTGGTCGGTGCGACGGTCGGCACTTGTGTCAACATGTTCCTGGGGTGATGGGCTCAGTCCTCGCTCTCGTCGGCCTGCGTGAGCACGTACCGGATGAGCCCAGCCCGGTCCCTCACTCCTGGGCGAGTGTGCTTCCACATCGACGCCGCTGTCCCGGTGTCGAGAGCCGTCCCGGACGCCGGCGCCAGGTTCTGGCAGATCTGACTGCCCAGGTGCCGCCGAGCGCGGGCTTCGACGCCCGCACTCGCACGGACCACACCGTCGGGACCCGTCACGCCTGTCCTGCGCGCACTGCTCACACGGCTCGCTCGACGCTCCACAGTGGCAGCTGCTCGAAGAAGGTGACCGCCTCCTCTCGCCACCGTGACCGCCAGCCGGCGGCAACTGCGGACGCCTCCCGGGCATAGCGGTGCATGTCCGCCTGCATCCTGCCCGTCACGCCCCGGCGCTCCCCAATCTCCCGGACCATCGCGACGGCCTCCGGTGGACAGGACGGGTCGCTGAGCGCGGCCTGCAGTACGCGGCGCTCGGCATCGTTGACGGCCGCCAGCAGGGCACGGACGGTGTAGCTGTGCTTGCCGTCACGCAGGTCGGTGCCGCTCGGCTTGCCCATGGCGGTCGCGTCCCCGAACAGGTCCAGGTAGTCGTCGCGCATCTGCCCGCAGATTCCCACCAGCCGCGCATAGTCGCGCAACTCCTTCTCGAAGAGGGCCGGCTCCTCGCCCGCGGCCAGGAGGCCGAGCTGCAGGGGCGCGAGGATCGAGTAGCGGGCGGACTTGTAGTCGGCCACGCAGTGCAGGATCTCCTCGTCCGGTGCGGCAGCGAAGTCGCGTTCCAGGTCCATGATCTGGCCCAGGAACGTGTCGGCTGCCGTCCGGGTCTGCACCTCGACCATGGCCTGCCGCACCGCCATGGGTACCGTCGCCTCCAGCAGCACCTGCAGCGCCAGGGCGAGGGCGAGGTCCCCTGCGAGCACGGTCAGTCCCAGGGCCGTCTGCGGGTGATCGGGGAACCGCTCGCGGTAGGCGTAGTAGGTGGACGGGCCGCCACGGCGGATGGAGCTGTCGTCGATGAGGTCGTCGTGCACCAGACCGTGGGTCTGCAGCAGCTCGATGCTCAGTGCGGCGGCGTCCAGTCCTTCGACCGGCTCGTCCGTCACCAGACGCGCCGCCTCGTGCAGCAGAACGACCCGCATCCTCTTCCCGCCCCGCAAGGACAACTCTCTCAGCAATCGCAGGCAGTCCGGAGTGAACCGGCTGAAGGACGGCGCATCGAGTCCGGCGCTCACCCGGTCGAAGTACTCCTCGAAGAGCGTGTTGAACCGGCGCTCGTATCCGGCGGCACGCCTGAGGACCTGCTGGGTCATGACGCGTTCTCCCTGATCGGGGTCTGTCGGGGGACACTGCTGTAGACGTGCGACGGTCCGGGTTGGTGCCCCGGGCCTGCCGTCGCGGAAGAGTCAGGAGGTGTACTGGGTGGCCTTGACCGCAAGGCCACGCAGAGCACGATCCGCGGCCGGCGGGAAGCCGGCTCCGTCCAGGACCCGTAGGACCTGCTCGTAGCGGGACCTGATCATCCGCTCGGTCTCCTCCCGCGCCCCCGTCGCCTGCAGCACGTCCCGGATCCTTGCCGCATCACGCTCCTCCAGGTCGCCTCGGCCCACCAGGCGGCCAAGCAGCTCCCGCTGGACCGGATCAGCACGCTGCAGGCCCAGGGCCAGCAAAACGGTCCGCTTGCCCTCCCGCAGGTCGCTCAGGCTCGGAGCGCATGCGCCGTCCGGGCTGCCGAAAACGTCCAGCAGGTCATCCCGCAACTGGAATGCCTCCCCCAGCGGCAGCCCCAGCCTGGTGAACGCATCCATCACGGCCTCATCGGCCCCGGCCACGGCAGCCCCCAGCTGAAGCGGCCGTTCGATGGTCGCAGTGGCGGTCTTGTAGCGGATGATCCGCATGGCTGCCTCGACATCGTCGGCGCCCCGGCCGGTGCCCATGACGTCCACGTACTGGCCGTACATCACCTCCTCCAGCATCGCGTCATACAGCGCATGGACCAGCCGCTGCCCTCCGGGCTCCAGCCGGCCGGCGTGCAGCAGTTCCTGTGACCACGTCAGCGCGAGGTTGCCCACCAACAGCGCGCCGCCCGCACCCAGCCGTTCAGCCCGCTCGTCGGCCCCCAGCCGGGTGCGCATCACGCGGTGGACCGCCGGTCGGCCGCGGCGGCTGGGCGAGTCGTCCATGATGTCATCGTGGATGAGAGCGAAGGCCACGAACAGCTCCAGCGACGCCGCCACCCGCACCGCCGACGTCGCATCTCCATGGCCGCCGGCGGCGTGCCAGCCCACCACACACAGAAGTGCTCGGATTCGTTTCCCGCCGGCGGCCAGGAAGTCGCGTACGGTCTGGGCCACCTCCGGCGGGTGCCCCCGCTCCGCCGCTGCACCGGCCTTGCCGACGAGAAAGTCCTCAAGCACCGCATCAACCTGGCGTTGCACCGCGCGCAGATCGATCGCCTGCGTATCGATCACACTCGACGTCACGACACACCACCCCCAGCCGGGCAGCATGTCGGCTTCTTGGCGACGGGCCAGGATGCGCGATGGCTGGATCCCGTGCCAGGGCGCTGATGACAACCGACGCCGCTCAGCAGCCGCGTCACCCATTTGATCTGCATGATCCGCCCAACGATCCAGGCCGCTGAACAGCACGCGCGGTGTGGTCATCTCCCGGACACGGGGACTCGCTCATCTCGGCAACCCGGCAGTGTGTTTCAGAATGCGGTCAGGTGATGGCCGTCTACAAAGTGACACTCGCAGCTAGCGGTTGCCCTCGCAGCGGGGCGGACCACCGTCACCATCGGTGACTAATCGCCAGCGCTGACTGGCAAACTGTCGAGCCCCGTACTCGCCAACTGACCAGCGCCATCTGACGCGGATGGCCGAGCCGGACGCCGAACCCCCGAGCAACTGCGCCGCCTGCTCGAAGGCATCACGCCCCTGGTGCAGATGATCGAGGCGGACATGGCCGTCCTCGGCTTCACTGTGTGCTCCCGTACTGGAAGCGCGACGCCCGGGCCCTGACCGAAGCCGCTTGCTGCCAGGCCCCGAGGACGCGAAGTCAGCCCATGGTCATGCCCGTTCAACGCACACGTGCGGTGCGGGCGGCGAGCAGTTCGTCGGCGGCTGCGGGCATGCCTTCGTCGCGGAGAATGTCGGCGAGGCCGGTGACTTCCCAGGCGGGTGCCTGCCGGGCGACGTGGCGGAGCAGTGCGTGGAGGTGGTGGTCACGTCCGGCTGTGATGAGGGCGCGTGCCAGGTCGGGCACGACGTCTTCGAGGGGCTGGTGAGCGGCGTTGTGGGTGAAGAGCGCGGGGATGTCGTCGGGCTGGTCCCAAGCGTGCAGGAGTTCGGTGACCAGCGGCAGGACGTCCTCGTGGGCGACGGGCAGCCGTACGGTGAACCGGGCGCCTGGTTGGTCTTCGTGGCTGGGGGCGAGGGTGAGGGTGCCGTGGTGGAGTGTGGTGATGCGGCGGGCGATGGCCAGGCCGAGGCCGGTGCCCCCGGCGTCCCGTGTGCGGGCGTCGTCGAGCCGACTGAAGCGTTCGAAGACGGTCTCCCGGTGTTCGGGCGGGATGGGCGGGCCGTCGTTGGCCACGTCGAGTACGGCTTGTCGGCGTTCGTGGTCCAGGGTGAGCGTGACGGCGATGGTGGTGGCCGCGTGGCGTGCGGCGTTGCCGAGAAGGTTGGCCAGGACGCGGGCGAGCAGGCCCGGGTGGCCGGTCACGGCCACGGGTTCGTCGGGTGCGGTGACGACCAGGCTCAGGTGATCGGGTACGTCACGGCGGGCGACCGCGTCGCGGATCAGGTCGGGCAGGTCGACTTGCTTGGTCAGGAGGGTCTTCGAGTGTGGGGCCTGGGTGTCGAGGCGGGCCAGGAGCAGCAGGTTCGTGGTGATGTCCTGGACATGAAGAGTGTCGTGCAGAGCGTCACGGGCGGCGTCGGGCCAGTGGGCGTTCCCGGACGGGGCGAGCGCGAGTTCGAGTTCGGCGCGCAGACAGGCGAGCGGGGTGCGCAGTTCGTGGGCGACGTCGGAGGTGAATTGCCGTTGCCGGGCGGCCGCTTCATCGAGCCGGTCCAGGGCGTTGTTCATCGTCGCCACCAGTTGCGTGAACTCCCGGCCGCCGCGCGCCGTCGGTATGCGCTGGTCGAGGCTGCTCAGGCTCAGTGCGGCGAACTGTTTGCGTATTCCGTCCAACGGTTTCAGGGCCCGGCTGACGACCAACCATGTCCCGCCGGCAGTCATCAGGGTGAGCACCAGCGTGCCGCCGGCGAGCCACCACACGGTGGTGTTCAGGCGTTGTTGGTCCGCCCAGACGTCCGGCGGGAACGTCCCGTCGGCCTGTTGCGATGCGACGAACGTGGCGTCGTGCGGGTCGGTCCATGGCCACAGGGACAGGTGTTCGCCTCGGACCAGGGGGCGCGTGTCACGCTGGTCAGGGGACGAGTCGGGAGGCGGTTCGATGCAGGACGTGTTGTCGGGACCGGTTTCGCACACGGGCGACTCGGCCACCTCGGCGCTTGTGCCGTTGGTGACCTGCTCGATCGCCGAGGCCACCAACGAGTTGCGCACGGCGACGGCGCTGGCGACAGCGGCCAGCGTCAGCAGGACGGCGGCCAGGGCGGTCGCGGCCAGTGTCAACCGCAGTCGCACGCTGCCCAGGCGCAGACCGCGCTCGGCTCGCCCGTCCCTACGAGCCCTCAGCATGCGCCCTCCGGGGCAACGTCGAGCCGGTAGCCGACCCCTCGGACGGTGCGGATGGACCGCCGTCCGAAAGGGGTATCGATCTTGCGGCGCAGGGCGCTGACGTAGACCTCGACCACGTTGACGTCTCCGTCGAACCGGTCGTCCCAGACGTGCTCCAGGATCTCCGTCTTCGTGACCGTCTGACCGCCGCGCCGCGCCAGGTACTCCAGGACCGAGAACTCCCGCACCGTCAGGGCCACTGGCACCGTGCCGCGACGGCAGTGCCGGGCCGCGGGGTCCACCTCCAGGTCCCCGACGCGCAGCACGGCGGGGCGTTGCGGCTGTCCGCGCCGCATCAGCGCGCGCAGCCGGGCCAGGAGTGTCACGAACGAGAACGGCTTGGTCACGTAGTCGTCCGCACCGACATCCAGGCCTTCCGCCTCGTCGTACTCCCCGTCCATCGCCGTCAGCATCAGCACCGGCGCCCAGATGCCCGCCTCACGCAGCCGGCCGCACACTCCGTATCCGTTCAGGCCCGGCAGCATCACGTCCAGCACAATCGCGTCGTACGGGTTCTCGCCCGCCCGCTCGAGCCCCGACGGTCCGTCGTGCACGACATCGACCGCCCATCCCTCACCGGCCAGGCCGCGCCGCAGCAGCTCCGCCATCCGCCGGTCGTCCTCAACCACCAGTACGCGCATGGCTCCAGCATGAGGGAATCCACCTGTGGCCAACCTGAAGAACCGGACACCGTCCGGGAGTTGACGCACGGGCCTTACTTTCAGAAACCTTCAGCTTCTCCACAGCCCCTGGCTGCCACAGTCGTCGCCTGGCAGGGCGTTCCCCACGCCACGCCGTCAACGGCTCTCGCGCGCTTTTCATTGAGCGTGCTGCGCCTTGCCCGTGAACTGCGACGTCGCCATTGATCAGGGTGGCGGACCCGGCTGTCCGTTCAATGGCGCGGCCGGGAAAGTCGAGGTCGTACGGCACCGGATCTGCACGTCAGGTCCGGCTGTTCACCGGCCGCCATCTCACACGCGGCCGTTCCGGAAGGCAGTAGCCCCTCGTTCGAAGGAGCACCTGGTGTCGATCACCACCATCAGCAGGCCGATCGCCCTGGCCGTGGCCGCCCTGGCCCTGAGCGGCGGGCTGGGCGCCGCGGCTTCAGGACAACCCGCTCAGGCAAGGCCCGCATCGCCGACGGTCATCGAGTACTCCTCCGACGTGCGGCACATCCGCTTCTCCAATCTCCCGTGCACGGCCCAACTCGACGCCAGGAAGACGGCGCCCGGACACTGGTTCGTGGTCGCCACGTTCCGCAAGAGGACGGATGCCGGCATTTGCGCCTACTACCTGGGGCGCAACAAGGGCCACGGAGAGTACAGAACTCTGTCGCACGGGGTTCTGCGAAGGAACAAGGTCCATCAGACCGCCTGGTACTGGCACGGGCCCGGCTACCACGTGGTCATGGGACTTGACGACGGGTCCGAGAAACGACAGAGCGCGCCGTACCGACCGGCTGCCAAGGGATCCACTGGGCGCTCGTACTGACCCACCTCTCCGGTGGGCGGCCCCTCATCACGGGCCGTCAATTCCGGGCCGGGCTGCTGGCCGGCGCGAGGGGAGCGGCCAGCAGCCCGGTCCTCCGCCCTGTTCGGGCGGAAGGCCGTTGCCCAAAACCCGTCACGGACCGCCTCGAGATCGGGTCGGTCTGCCCCTGTAACGACCCAAGTGCGCCGCGAAGTACGGTTCCAGTGAAAGGAGTACAGCAATGTCCTCTACTGTGCGCAGCAGCTTCGCGTTGGCCGCGACCGCCCTCGCTCCGGCCGGCGGCCTGGCCGTGGCCGGTCCCGCACACGCCGATGCGCAGGGCACGCAGCATGTAGCCGCCCAGCCCTCCACACTGGTGCCGGTGTCCGACAACACCTCGGCCGCCAGCGTGAGGCAGATCCGCATCAAGGGCACGCAGGTGGCCCTGCGGGAGTGCCCGCGCACCGGTTGCCGGGTTGTCACACGGGTGTCCCATGCGACCCTGCGGGCGTTCCGCCAGACCAACCGGCACACCACCAAGGTTGCGGGAAGCAAGTGGTGGACGAAGGTCACCCTGCTGCATGGCAGCGACCCGGCCTGGGTGAGCAACCACTACGTACGCGGAGCGGCCCCCAAGGTCCCCCATGTGCCGGGCTGCTGACGGCCGCCACCAACACCAACCACCCCTGCGATCCAGGACATCATCAACCAGCACACGGACTACCCCATATGGCTGTCCGTCGACGGCAGCTTCGGCCCCGACACTCTCGCGGCGGTCAGGTGGCTCCAGAGCCACCACCACGTTGCCGGGGCGCGGACGGCGTCGTCGGCAGCCACACCTGGGACTACCTGCGCCGCTGACCGATACCCGGCAGAGCACGGATCCACTCGGCCCTCTCGGCAACCGCACCACGACCTGACGACTCGGCCGGCACGGAACCGAGCATGAGCCGACGCCGGGGCGGGCGGGCCTGCGCCTGCCCACCCGGTGTCGCTCCGCCACACAGTACGTACTTACCGCTCATGCCCGCGTGTGAAAGGAGCCCACGCATGGATCCCCGCAAGCATCGCACCACTGTGCTGGAGTTCGAGGAGTACGTCCGTACCCGGCACGACGCTCTGCTGCGCAGTGCCCGGCGCCTGGTCGGCGACCCACTCGACGCCCAGGACCTCCTGCAGATCGCGTTGTTACGCACGTACCTCCAGTGGGAACGCATCGCCGACAAACGGCTCGCGGACGCCTACCTGCGCCGCGTCATGATCAACACGCGCACGGAGTGGTGGCGGGCACGGAAGCTGGAAGAAGTTCCGACCGCGCACATACCCGAGGCGTCCGTCAAGGACACCAGCGACCAGCACGCCGACAGGGCCTTGTTGACGGAAGTCCTGAAGCGTCTGGCCCCCAAGCAGCGCAGCGTCGTCGTGCTTCGGTACTGCGAGCAGATGACCACGTTCGAGACCGCCGCCACTCTCGGCATGGCCCCCGGAACGGTCAAAAGCACACTGCACCGCGCCCTCACCCAACTCCGTCAGGAGATCGCGCGCTGAGATCGCCATAGTCCGGTCAGCTTGGGAGACAGCCCAGTCCGACCGAGCCAGCCGATACCCGCGTCGACGGCGCCAATCCCTCGATGGTCCATCTGGCGAGCGGACGTGGACCACACACGGTCCGCCTTCGGAAGATCACAGTGGGCTCGGGCCTCCGCCGTATGGGTGCGCGGCTCGGACGTACTGCATGGCTGTGTAAGGGGCAGGCCGAAGAGACGGATGAGGTGGACGGGGTCGGCAGTATGTTTGGCCTGTCAAGAATGCGGTCCATCCGCAGGCGGCGGACCTGCAGGCCCAGCCGGCGTAGTGATTTGTTGATCGCCTGGGGGCTGACGGCCGGGTGGGTGTCGTCGACGGCAGTGCACATGGTCACGAGCAGGTAGGGGTTGGTGCCGCGACTCAGGTCGAGGTCGTCCAGGAGCAGATGGCGCTGCTCATGGCCGCTCACCGCGTGCACGGCGGGGACGAAAGCGTGATGGAGTGGCCCGCACGTGATCGACACTGGCGACATCGACGTCTTCCTCGGCCTGGACGTCGGCAAGGGCGAACACCACGCCACCGCCGTCACCCCGGCCGGGAAGAAGGCGTTCGACAAGCGCCTGGGGAAGTCCAGCGAGCGGCGGGCCGTCGGTGAGCCGGGGTTGTCTGCTCATTCAGTGCCCGGGAACCCGTCACAGGTGCCTACGGCGTCGCTCACACGAGGGCTTCCAGTCTTCCTTGCGCGGGGTGACCTGGGCGGCGGGGTCCGGGGTGCTGTGTCGAGCGAGCGCCCACAGCGAGAGCCCGAGGCAGCTGAACGCGGCACCCAGTGCGCATACGGCGTCCCAGCCGGCCACCGTGTAGAGGGAGGTCGCGGCGATGGCGCCGGTGGCGCTGCCTATCGAGTAGAAGACCATGTATCCGCCGATCAGCCGGCTGCCGGCGTCCGGGTGCAGCGCGTAGATCAGGGTCTGGTTGGTGACATGGACGGCCTGCACGGCGAGGTCGAGAAGGATCACCCCGACGACCAGGGCCCAGAGTGAGCTGCGGGTGAAGTACAAGGGCAACCAGGAGGCGGCGAGCAGTACCAGGGCGATGCCGGTGGTACGCCGGGAGAGTCCGCGGTCGTTCAGTCGGCCCGCCACGGTGGCGGCCAGGGCGCCGACGACACCGATCAGCCCCAGTGCCCCGATCGCGCTGTGGGGCAGGAAATACGGGGCGTCGCTGAGCGGCAGCGCGATGCTGCTCCACAGGGTGCTGAAGGCGGCGAAGATCAGCAGACCGAACAGGGCCCGGAGCCGCAGCAGCCGTTCCGTTGCGAACAGGGTGATCGTGGAACGCAGGAGCTGTCCGTAGCGCAGGGCTGTCGGCGGAGCGTCACTGTGGCGCGGCAGCACTCGGTACAGGACCAGGGCGAGCAGTGCGGTGAGCGACGCCGAGACGAGGTAGACCGAGCGCCAGCCCGCGAGGTCGGCCAGGAGGCCGGACACTGTGCGGGCGAGCAGGATTCCGATGACCACGCCGCTGGTGACCAGACCGACGACCCGTCCGCGCTCGGCGGGCGGGGCCAGTGATGCCGCGAAGGCCACCAGCGTCTGCGTGACGACGGCGAGAAGCCCCACTGCGGCCATGGCCGCGAGCAGGAGCGCCGCTGTGCGGGCGGCGGCTACTACGGCCAGTGCCACTCCGAGGAGCAGCAGCTGGGCCACGATGAGCCCTCTGCGGTTGGCCACGTCGCCCAGCGGCACAAGGAAGAAAAGTCCCAGCCCGTATCCGACCTGCGTGAGGGTGACCACGCTGCCCACAAGTGCCGGGCTCATGCCGAGGTCATGGCCCATGGTGACCAGGAGCGGCTGGGAGAAGTAGACGTTGGCCACCGCAGCCCCGCAGGCGACAGCGAACAGCATGACGACGCCACGGGACAGGACGAACGCGGAACTTTCCCCGCTTCGAGCCCCGGTCTGTTGTGTCACAGCCTCAGCGCTGTCGGGCATATCGGTCCACCACTCCCCATATCTAGTTGCATCTTGCTACCGATCGGGGACGGTACCGGTCTTGGTAGCATGTTGCAACCATCGTGAAAGTGAGGGACGCCATGGTGAGCAGGACACGCTTTGAGGACAGTGAATGTCCCGTCGCTCGGGCGGTGGACGCGATCGGCGACTGGTGGTCACTGCTGATCGTGCGGGACGCCTTCGACGGAAGCCGGCGCTTCGGAGAGTTCCAGCGCAGCCTCGGCGTGGCGAAGAACATCCTCACCGCGCGACTGCGCACCCTGGTCGCTGGCGGTGTCCTCGAATCCGTCCCCGCCTCGGACGGCAGCGCCTACCGCGAATATGTACTGACCCCGAAGGGCAAGGCACTCTTCCCCGTCATCGTGGCACTGCGACAGTGGGGCGAACAGAACTTCTTCGCCCCTGGCGAATCGCACTCACTGCTGGTCGACCGCCGCCAGGGACAGCGACTGCGCCCACTGGAAGTGCTGTCTGCGGACGGGCGCCGGCTCAACCCTGACGACACCGCCGTCCACAAGATCGCCACTCAGTGATCCGAGCCGGAGACTCGGCGCCGACATACCGTTCGAGCGGCAACTCCCGCCCGCCAGCGAGCGCGGGCCTACCTGAGGAAACAAACCGAGCAACTCCGAGGAAAAGCCGAGCGCCGCGTGGGGAAATTCTGGGTCCTGGCCGCGATTCGGTGAAGGATCTTGGAGTCTCTCGGCCAGGTGCGGCCCGTCCGGAGTCGCCTGGTTGGATGAACGCATGACGGATTGGTCGAAACTCATCGACGCGTGCGGTTCAGCAGGGCACGTGCCTGCTCTCTTGAACCGGTTCGAGGCCGATCCCAGAGGTGTGTGGTCCGAGCTGATGGACCACCTGTGTCCGCAGCTGGACACCGCCTTCACCGCCAGCTTCGCGGCACTCCCGCGCTTGGCCGAGATCGCGACCGCGGCCAGCCCGGAGACCCTGGGCGGGGTGCTGTCGGCTGCGGGGGCCATCGCTTCCTGTTCGCCCGGGTTGTCCGAGCCCGACAGCCCTCTGACGGTCTTCTCGGTTCCGATCGCGATTCTGCACGACCTCACCGATAGACGCCTGAGCCAGACGGCCGAGGCCGAGGAATACGTGAACCTGCTGCAGGCCCTGCTCTCCTTCGAGGGCGTCGAGATCTGGGACCGCTCTTTGGACGGCCTGCAGACTGGGGAGTACGAGGTCGACTGCCCCTCTTGCGGCGTCAACATGTTCGTCGTGATCGGACAGGACGACTACTTCTGCTGCACCGACGACTACGCGATGCAAGAAGTGCAGAAGTCACCCCTCCAGCCGGCGCGCAGGCAGCAGCTGGAAGGGCTGCCGCGGAGGTTGTTCACGCGGGCCTTGGAGGACGGTCAGGAGGGCCTGGCTCATGGCGTCCGTCACCTGTTCGGGCGGGCCGCCTGCCCTGACTGCGGGACCGACTTCTCGGTGGCCGAGCGGGTGGTGGCTGGCTGGAGTCCCTGACCGGCCCTGGGCTGTACACGGGCGAGGATTCGGGTCCGGAGCAGTCGGAAGCCGGCTCGGCCGTACACGGCTCTCTTGATCGTTTTCACAGGATTGACATGGCCTTCGACCTTGCCGGCGCTCCATTCGAGGGTGAGCCCGGCGGTGACAGCGTCGAAGTCCTGGCGGAGGAACGCGGCGAACTTGGCGACCGGGAGAACGTCGGACTGTTCGGCCTGGCGGATCCAGGCAGGCAGCAACTGACCTCGACGGTTGCGGACGAGGTCCGTGAAGGCCCGGACGAGGTCGCAGGCTCGCGCAATGTCCGGGCAGGCAAGGCGGGCCTGGTCGAGGTGCTCGACCTCCTGGGCGCTGAGGCGCTCGCGGTTGCCCATGATCCAGGAGGCGATCCGGCGCGGGCTTGGGATTTCCGCTGGTGCAGCCGGGGCCGTTCCGGCTTTCAGCGTTCGGAGGTAGGGGGTGAGTGTCGAGTACCCGCCGCGGTATCCGCGTTCGCGGATGTGCTGGAACAGCCTGCGGCCGTTGGTGATGCCTGCGGTGTACTGCTGTTGCGGATACGGCTTGAAGGCATCCAACTTCTCGGGGCGGCGGTCGCGGGCGCTGTCGAGGAGGTGGTCGAGACTGGTGTCGCGGTAGCGGCGGACCGTCTTGCGGTCGAGACCGAGGCGGCGGGCGATGTCACTGAGCGGATGGCCGGCCGCGACCATGCGCGTGATCTCGGCGTGGTGCTGGAGAACGCGCTGCACGATCCGCGTGGGCGGCAGGCCGTCCACCAGCGGCATCCGGATCGGGTGGTCACCTCCCCTTTCCGCGTGCTTCTTCAGGCACGGCCGGTGCTGGTGACAGACCTTCTCAACCGCGGAGGTGCGAGGCGGCTCGGCGGCTTTGCGGCGTCCGGCTGGGCAAGCCGGACGCCGCAACCGCGCACGTCAGGAAGGCAGACGGGCGCGGCCGGACGCCTTGTCTGCGGCGTTGCCCGTCGGCTCAGCCTCTTGGGGCCAGTCTTGCGGCGGGGCTCAGCCGCGTTCCAGAAGGGCGATCGCGAGGTCGCTCGCCGTGTAGTTGACCTCTCGCCGGTAGCGGTGGCTGGTCACCAGGCCGGCCTCGCGCAGGACCGCGAGGTGCTGGGAGACCGCGCCCAGGCTCAGGCCCGTGCGAGCGGCCAGCTGGGTCGTGGTGGTGGGCGTGCTGGTGAGGGCCAGCAGCCGCGCCCGGCTGCGGCCCAGGAGGCGGGCCAGGCTGTCACCGGCTGGCTCCCGCCGCTCCCACAGGGTGCCGACGGCCCGGGTCGGGTAGATCAGGGCGGGCTGGGCCCCGCCGTCCCCGGTGAGGAATCGGCAGCCGACCGCGAACGCCGTGGGCGCCAGGGTGATCCCGGAGCCGCCCAGACAGGCTGCGGAATCAGGCAGGTCCGGCGAGAGCAGAGTGTCTCCGGACCAGGTCAGCGCCGGGTTCAGGTCGGCGAAGACCTGCCGGATGCCGTCTTCTGCCAACTGCCGTGTCCGGTGGGCGATGTCCGCCTCCAGTACCGCACGAATACGTGGCCAGTACGGCTGGACCGCGGCTCCCCACCAGGCCCGTACCGCGTCCGCGAGCCCGGGGGCCGGGGGCAGGAAGGCCAGTTCCTCCTCGATCTCGGCGAGCGGGCAGCGCGGCGGTGGCGTGCGAACCAGCGACTTGAGGGGTGCGGTCCGTTCGGCCAGATTCGCATTCCGCAGCAAGGCCGAGGCCGAGCGGATCCACGGCAGATGAACCACGTGCAGGCCCGGGTCCAGAACTGCCCGGTAGCTGGCGAGCGTCTCCCACAGCGGTGACATCGCAAACCTGACGTTGACGATGTCATCCACGCCGAACCGCATGGCACCCACGCCGA
Organism: Streptomyces sp. NPDC001135; assembly: GCF_053598395.1. Taxonomy (NCBI): domain Bacteria; kingdom Bacillati; phylum Actinomycetota; class Actinomycetes; order Kitasatosporales; family Streptomycetaceae; genus Streptomyces; species Streptomyces sp. NPDC001135. The sequence continues at coordinate 62,742 of NZ_JBSFKD010000039.1, forward strand.
TTCCCCCCGCCGTTCCCCCACGTTTTCGCCCAGGCTAAAACAATGGCGGCTGCGGCAGCACGCTGGTGATCCTTCCCGTCATGACGCCATCCTGCCGGTCCGGCCTCAGGCCGTCCCGCTCCAGCCTCTTCTTCCACTCCGACTTCCGCAGGTTCTGGACCGCCGACTCCGTCAGTCAGGCCGGTGCCGCCGTGACGCTCGTGGCCCTTCCGCTGGTCGCCATCGGCCCGCTGGACGCCACACCGTTCCAGACGGGCCTGCTGACCGTCTTCGAGTACCTGGCCTTCCTGGTCATCGGCCTGCCCGCCGGCGCCTGGGTGGACCGCGTCCGCCGCCGTCCGGTGATGACCGCCTGCGTTCTGACCCGGGCGGTCCTGCTCGCTTCGATCCCGGTCGCCTACCGACTGGACGTGCTGACGATGGGCCAGCTGTACGTCGCCGCCTTCGGCATCTCGGTGTGCACGGTGTTCTTCGACGTGGCCTACCAGAGCTATCTGCCCCATCTCGTCAGCGACGGCCGGCTGCTGGAGGCCAACGTCAAGCTGGAGGCCACCCGCAACATCGCTCAGGCCGGCGGGCCGGGCGTGGGTGGTGTGCTGGTCGGGGCACTGACGGCACCGGTGGCGGTCGTCGTCGACGCGGCCGGCTTCGTGGCCTCGGCGCTCCTGTTGTCGCGAATCCGCAGCAGCGAGAGCGAACCCGCGGGCCGCTCCGGGGCGGGCCTGCGGTCCGAGATCGCCGAGGGGCTGCGGTTCGTCTTCGGTGACCCGCTGCTGCGGGCGATCACCCTGACCGCCGCGATCTCCAACCTGGCCGCCATGATCGGCGCGTCGATGATGCTGGTGCTGCTCAACGGCGAGTTGGGGCTGTCGCCGTTCCTGTGCGGTCTGGTCTTCACCGCTGAGGCGGTGGGCGGCCTGCTCGGCAGCATGCTGACCACGAGGATCGCCGCCGCCATCGGGCAGGGTCCCGCGATGTGCCTCTCGGTGGCCGTCAGCGGCGTGTTGTGGATGCTGGCGCTGCCGATGTTCCAGTCCGACTGGCGTTTCGCGGTCGGAGTCGTGCTCCAGGGCCTCGGCTGGGTCGCGTTCATGACATTCAAGATCAACTCGGTCGTGTTCCGACAGCAGTTGTGCCCCAGACCGCTGCTCGGCCGGATGACGGCGTCGGTCCGATTCGTGGTCTGGGGAGGCATGCCGTTGGGCGCACTCGCGGGCAGTGTGCTGGGGCAGGCCATCGGCGTGCGGCCCGCGATGTGGGTCGGTGTTTCGAGCGAACTCCTGGCCGTCATACCAGTGTTGCTCTCGCCGCTGCGCACGGTGCGTGAACTGTCCGGCGTACCGGCGGATGCGGACGCCGACGCTCGGGCTGCCGCCACCGGGCTCGCGCACGACGGCTCGTAGACAGCTTCAGGACAGACCCGGCCTCACGAGACCTGCCAAGGCCAAGCCGGGCACGTCTGCCCATCATGAGGGCCGCGGCAGTGACGGTGCCGAGGTCGACACAGGCGCGTTTGTCGTACCTGGTGGTCACCGCGCGGAAGTTCTTCAGCCGGTTGATCGTCCGCTCGACGGTATTGCGCTTCTTGTACCGCTCCTTGTCGAAGCCGGGCGGCCGGCCACCGGCGCTGCCGCGCCTGCGGCGACCGGCCGCCTGGTCGGCCTTCTCCGGGATGACATGCCGAATGCCTCGTTTCCGCAGGTAGGCACGGGTACGGCGATTGCTGTAGCCCTTGTCCGCGCTGACGCTGTCCGGTGTGGTGCGGGGCCGACCGGCAGCCAGGCGCGGCACCCGGATCCGTTCCATGACCGGCTCGAACTGGGTGCAGTCCGCCCGCTGCCCGGGTGTGACGAGCATCGACAGCGGGCGGCAGCGACCGTCCGCGCTCAGGTGGGGTTTGGTGGTGAAGCCGCCGCGTGAGCGGCCGAGCGCCTCACCTCCTGCACCACCTCCGCCAGGAGGTCGATCAGTTCCGCCCGGATCCGAGCGTTCCCGACCGCCTTGCCAAACCCCCTTTGGGACGCGGTGGCGGCGCCAGCCAGGCGCCAGCCAGGCGCCAGCCGGGCGCCAGCCGCGTGCTGGTGGGCTCGAACGGAGGTCGAGTCCACGGACACATCCCAGTCGATGTCGCAGGCCGCGTCAGCCTCGGCCTGGACCCGCTGGAGGAGCAACTCCCAGGTGCCGTCCGCTGACCAGCGGCGATGCCGCTCGTGCACCGTCTTCCACGGCTCGTAGTGTTCCGGCAGATCGCGCCACTGCACGCCTGTCCGGATCCGGTACAGCACTCCGTTGACGACCTGCCGATGGTCCCGCCATCGACCGCAGCGTCGGTTGCTCACTGGCAGGTGCGGCTCAAGTCGTTCCCACTGGGTGTCAGTCAGATCACCCCTAGGTCCCACAGTCCTGTCAACCACTCAACTGATCGGCAGGGCACTGCCTAACTCCTGATCCGCAGACAGGAGCGGAGCGGTCGGAGAAAGCCAGGAGCGAGCGTCGAAGATCGCTGGGTATAGTGCAGGCGCTTTGCCCCGATGACCCCGTCGCCGAGGAGGCTGTCCCATGGACCCCGTCACGCTGATCACCGGTGGCTCGACCGGAATCGGCGCCGCCACCGCCCGCGCCCTGCTCAAGCAGGGCCACCGCGTGGCCGTCACCGGACGCGACGCGGGCAAGCTGGCCTCCTTCGCCACCACCTCGGGGGCGGGCGAGCGGCTGCTGACGATCACCGGCGACGCCAGCGAAGCGGATGACGTCGCCGCCGCCGTCCGCCACGTGCTGGACACCTGGGGCCAGCTGGACAACGTCATAGCCAACGCTGGTTTCTCCCTGCCCGGCAACCTGGAGACCCACGCCCCTGAGGACATGCGCGCCATGATCCTCACCAACGTCCTGGGCCCCGCCCTGCTGATCCAGGAGACCCTGCCCCACCTGAGGGCCTCCAAGGGCCGAATCGTGATCATCGGCTCGGTCGCCGGCGTCCGCCACACCCCTGGCAACCTCTACTCCGTCACCAAGTGGGCCGCCCACGCCCTCGCCGAGAACACCCGCCTCCTGGTCGGCCAGGACGGAGTCGGCGTCACCGTTGTCGCCCCCGGCATCGTGGACACCCCCTTCTGGCACGCCCGCGGCGGCACCCCCGAGGCAGCCGCCACGATGACCGCCGAGCAGATCGCGGACACGATTGTGTTCGCCGTCAACCAGCCCGCGGGCGTGGACATCAACCACATCACGATGCGGCCGACAGGGCAGGTTGGCTGAGGTGGATCTCCCAAGGGCCGTACGGGGAGGTGCCTTTGGCTCCGCCAAGCATGGTGTTGCGCGGGCCGGGGGCGCCTTCGGATCTGGGCCGCCACCCCGCGGCGTTCCTAAGCACCGTTACCGCCGTTGCCTTGATCATCTGGCTTTGGACTTGTCCCCCACTCCTGGAGGGCATCTCCCGGGCGGCCGCGAAGCTGGGCATCACCCCGGTCCCGCCGGCCACGCTGCTGGGTGTCGCGGCCCTGGACGTCCCCGACCATCTGGTCGAGATCGAAGCCACCGCGATCCTCGACTAACAGATGCCCTTCGCCCACTGAGCTCAGAAGTGCCAACGAGAAGCGGGACAGAGGATCCCCCGCTGACACGCAGTCTCAACGGCACCCCGTCGTCCCCTGGAAGATCCTCCGCGACTGCCGCCTCAAAGACGAAGGCGTTCACCGCAACGTGCTCGGCATCGCCCTCCTGCACAACCTCACCCTCGCCGGACGAGGCGCAGCGTCGCTGGTCAACCGGCATGCCGTAGATCATTTACGGGACAGCTCTTAGTTGTCGCATGTGCAGGCTTGTTGTCGCCTCCGGGGTTTGGCGCCGGCTGTCGGCCGGGTCGTCGGGGCGTCGAGGCAGGAGGGCTGGGCCCAGCGGAAGCCGGGTGTAGAACATGCGAGCGGCCCCGCGCGCCGGGAACGATGCGCGGGGCCGCTGTGGCAGCGGCATGCTGATGGACACGGACGATGGTGGAGTCGACCTGGACGAGCCAGCCGATGCCGCCGGCCTCGTCCGCTTGTGCCTGGGTCTCCTGGAGCGCTCGCTTGAACACGCCGTCCAGCGCGCAGCGGCGGAAGCGGGTGCAGACCGTCTTCCACGGCCCATAGCGTTCCAGCAGGTCGCGCCAGGAGACCCCGGCCCGGATCTTGTAGACCATCCCGTTGACGACCTGCCGGTCCTTCACACGCGGACAGCCCGTCGCAGCCCGCGGTATGAGTGGAACGAGTAACTCCCACTCATGATCGGTGAGTTCGTGACGGCGTATCACCCCACCGTGACCCAATATCCGATGACCTTTGAAGACGAACCCTAGAAGTCCGCCCCGTAGAACTGCTGGTTGCGCCTCCCACTTGTCGCTGCTGCCGTCACAGGAGTGCAAATGCACTGTGGAGCCCAGGTTGCTACCGTCCGGCCGCAGGCACACGCCGGGGCTGAAGTTCGTGTACAGGTTGATGCCAGTATCGGCGTGGGCCGGGACGGCAGCCAGGGTGCCTGTAAGGGCCAGCCCGGCGGTCGCGGCGACAATGCCCAGCGTCCTTCTGAACTTCTTCAGTCTCCCCGTCCGATGCGCGCGGCCCTGTGCCGCGCCCATGCCAGGCCCCGCGCACCGGGAACGGGGGGCCGCTGTGTGTCTACGGCTGGATCAGCAGTGCGGCAAGTCCGTCCAGTGGAACCTGTATGCGCCGTCCACGAACGGCGCGAAGGTCCAGGCCACCGGAGCAAGGTAGCCCCAAGGGCCGTCCGCCGCCTTGAACGCCGAAGTTCGGTACCAGACGTCGCCCATGTTGCCGACGTTCCCGCCGGACACCCAGCAGTCCGCCAAAATGGACATGCCTCGCGAGAGGACGAGGCCGTCGTCGACCTTGTCGCATCCCGCGTCGGCGCACTTGTAGACGCCCACGTGGTATGGGGTGTCCAGCTGGATCACCATCGGCTCGGAGCCGTGGTTGTTCGGGTTCGGGTCGGCGGACGCCTGAGAGGTCACACCCAGGATGGATGCCCCAGCCATGGCGAGCGCGGCCAGCGCCTTGATCGAACGGGTCATAGTGTGTTCCCCCCTGATGACTCCAGCCCCCGCGAGGCCGGTCCAGTTGCCACTTTCCGGGCGTCATACGGCCCCCTGCCGAATGGGGTGCACAGACTTTGTTCCACCGATCACGTCGGTGAACATCATGATCTAGGCTAAGGACTACCGTCCTAGATCCGTCCTAGGTCCGTCCTTGCGCACACCGGGCACCGCGCACGGTCTTGCCGTCCACGGCGAGGGAGGGCAGGGGCCGCCGGTCGCTGTCGTTCTCCTCCTGGCCGGCGGCGCGTTCGCGCCCGGCGAGCCAACTTCCGACGGCTGTATCCAGCGCGTCGCCGTCGATGCGTTGGAGGACACGGCGCACGGTGGCCTCGGCCGGGGCGACGGGGCCGCGGTCCGGTTCCCGGCAGGGGCCACCGAGCCGGGCCAGGACGTTGGGCGGGGCGTCGGCGGCCCACTCCGCGATCGCGGCCAGGGACTTCGCTCCGGCCAGGACCGCGCACGCGGCCAGGGAGAGGACGAAGGCGAGCGGGTGGCGTCGGCCCTGGTCCCGGCGGGGATCGGGCACCTGAGCCAGGCAGGTCAGCAGGCCGGGGAGGCCATCGGGGACGGTCGGCGCGGTGTCGGCGAGTGGGCCCAGAGGGCGCGGGATGAGCGAGGATGAGCGGGCAGGCACGGTCTTCCGTCGTGGTGATCAGGTACTCGACACCTCATGATCACCGGAAGTCGTGCCTGCCTCCGCGTCAGCCCCCGCAGTCCTGCCCCAGCTCCTGAAGCCCCATCAACCCGGATGCACCGCCGGAACGCGCCGCCCTGCCCGCGTACCCCGTCGGTCACCGTCAGTGGCGCCGACGGGGTAAGCCCGTCACCCGCGAGCGGAGTGCGACTTCAGCGGATGCGGTGCTTCCGCCAGAAGGGGCCGAGGTCCCTGTGCGTCATCGACTGTGCGGCCTTCTTGAAGCCGGCGGTGGTGGAGACGCCGTACCAGTGGTCGTGGGCGTACTTCTTGATGAGGCGCGCCATGGTGCCGGCCCCGAGGACGTGCTCCAGGTCGGCCAGGACGCAGGGGCCGATCCCGTACACGACCTGGAAGTACTCGCCACGGTGTGTAGACCAGTAGGCCATCGAGTTGGTGAGCGCGGCGGTGGCGCTCGGCCAGGAGTCGTCCGGCGAGCACTCGAACCCGTCCCAGCGGTAGTAGCGCGCGTTGGCGTACTGGGCGAAACTCTCGTCCAGCCAGGGTGAGTTGTACTCGTCGTTGCCCACGATGCCGTACCACCACTGGTGGGCGATCTCGTGGACGGTGGCGCCGCCCTCCTCCTCGGTGCCGAGGATGACCAGGCCGGGGTACTCCATGCCGCCGGCGAACCCGGGGGTCATCACGAGGTCGATCTCGCCGTACGGATAGCGGCCGAACTCCCTGCCGAACCGGTCGATGGCGGCGACGCCGTCCTTGCGGTTGAGGCGGACACCGGCGGCGGGCGTGTTCGGCGACCAGTACGACTTCACGCGCACGCCGCCGGGCGAGGTCTGGGTCGCGGTGCGGAACGGGCCCGCCGCCCATGCGAAGTCCCGCACTCGCTTGGCGACGCTGTGGGTGACCGTACGCCCGGTACCGCCGGGGCGGGTCCATGTGCTGCCGGTCGCCGGGACCTTGAGGGCGGACGGGTGGTCGAGGCGCACCCGGAAGTCGCTCGCCAGGGTGTAGAAGCTCTCGCCGTACGACACATACGGATCGAGGTGCCACCCCCTCGCGTCGTGCACGGCGAGGACCGGCAGCGCGTTGCCCAGGAAGCGGAACGCGCCTTCGCGGCCGAAGCGGTTGTTGCGTGCGGGCACGGTGAGGGCCACGTCGAAGGAGACGGCCGTCCGCTCGCCGCGTGCGAGCGGCCTCGGCAGAGCGATGCGCAGCGCCGTGCACTTCACGCTCGGGCGGCCCGGAGTGCCGCCGCGCACGTGGGAGACGCGGACGGGGGACGGTCTTCCCGATGTCCCGCAGCCGTCCTCGCCATTGCCCCACAGGCGTATGTACACCTCACGCAGGGGCCGGCTGGAGGCGTTGCGGAAGGACACCGTCTGCCGGCCCGCCCAGTGGGAGCCGTCGGCGTCGGCGCGCAGCTTCACGTCGTAGCTGGGGCGGTCGGGCGTAGCGGGTTCGGCCACCGCCCTCACCGCAGCGCCGGGCACCGGGCCGGACGGCGTGCCGGCCTCGGCCACGGTGGAGCCCGCTGTCGCGAGCAGCGCGAGCAGCGCGAGCAGGGCGACCAGCAGACGGCGACCGGTTCTTGAGGGGCCCGTGGGCGACGAAGGCAACGAAGGCATGGCAGACGACATGACAGATGACATGCCAGCGGATCTTGTCACAGGGTTCCCCACGGCCGACACAGGCCCGCGCGAAGAGGGGAGGTCGGCTCCGCTTGGGCGGCGAAAATGCCTGGGTGCGCAGGGGATGATGCCTGGGTACGCAGGGGATGTTCGCTGTACGTTGGCGCACAGTAAGGATCCCGGTTCAACCCATCCGGAGTTCATTCCCTTCCATGAGGCCTGGTCAGGGACACCACGTACGCCGAGGACGCCTCCCGCGTACGCACCGGCACCGCTCCACGTGCCATGGCAACCCTGCGCAACCTGGCCATCGGCGCTCTCCGACTCGGCAACCAGACGAACACCGCCGCTGGACTCCGCCACCACACCCGCGACGCCAACCGTCCACTGATCACCCTCGGCATCATGTGATCAACCAGGACACATCACCTGAACGACGCGGCCCTGAGGGCGGTGCGGTCACGACGGCAGTTCGGTCCCGGCCTGCTCACTCACCATGTACTGGGCGTACCAGTCCGGCCAGTTCGGGTCCTCCGCACCGATGTTCGCCTCATGCTCCCCGTGCGCGGCCGCGGCGCGGCGCAGCGCGCTCGCCAAGTCCTCGGCCGAGGCGAACGTCGTGGTCGCGGGATCGAGGCGTCCCGGGAGCCGGGTCGTGACCTCCTGGAGAAGCCAGCCGTTGCCGTCCGGGTCGCTGAAGGACAGGAACGAGCTGTAGCTCGTGCGCTGCGGATCCGGCCCCGGCAGCCGGGCCCCTGTCCCGGCGTGGTGGAAGACGCCGCCGGCGTCGTGGAACACCTCGCTCGGCTCGGCGCCGAGCCGTTTCAACTCATCGTATGCTGCGTTGATGTCGTCCACGATCAGGTGCATGCCCTGAGCCGAGCCCGGCGTCTGGGACGTGACCGAGGTGCCGAAGATGACCGACGCCGGCGAGCCCGGCGGCGTCACCTGTACCACCCGGAAGTTCTCGTCAGGGGCGACGTCCGCGTCCAGCCTCCAGCCCAATCGCGTGTAAAAGCTCCTGGCCCGGTCGACGTCGGACACCGGCACCACCACGACTTCGAGTTTCATGTCCATGACCGACACTTCCTGCGCTCGTAACAAGATGCCGCTATGACGAGACTCGCACGGCCGGTCGCGGGCCGCGCCCGGGAATCCGGCAGACGGTGGCCCGGTCCACGCCGGGGCCAGTTGTCAGAGGGAGGCCACGGCCAGGATGGCCTGGGCGGGGAGTCGGGCGCAGGCGCTCGGCGGGCTGGCCTGGCCGAACACCTTCGGGGCTCCGTACCGACAGGTGTGATCGTGGGCTCACGATGCTCGGGCGGCGGTCCGGAAGCAAACCACACACCCATCAGCAGGGAGCCGTGGCGCGCATGGGCATCAGCCGTCGCTGGCAGGCGGCTTACGGTCTCTGGACGACGGCGCCGATACCGAGTCGGCTGAGCAGCCAGAAGGTGATTGCGGTACCGGTGCCGTAGGCGACGTGCGCGCCCAGATCCCAGGCCACGATCTTGGCGTCGTACTGCCAGATCGGCTTGTAGAGCCCTGCGATCGGCAAGGTGACGTAGTCACCGGCGAACACTGCGGCACCGAAAGCCACGCCATACACGGGGGAGGGCCTGGGCAGTGATCCGGCCAGGAGGCCGTAGGCCGCGCCGGCCGCTGATCCGTAGGCCCAGTGCGCGGCGGTGCTGGTGAGCCAGGCAGAACCATCAGGAAGCCGGCGCTGGGTGAAGCCCTCGATCACCCGCTTCGCCACCTGCCCCGGAGCAGGGGCCTTCTCCCAGCTCTCGACCGGCGCGAATTCCCAGGCGAGCGGGCTGTCCGTTCCCCCTGCGCGACGGTACTTCAGGTAATGGACGGCATCCAGGCACACCGTCCCCACCACCCCGGCCAGCAGGCCGGCCGCCACCCTCGCGAGGGGAGTCGGCAGATTCCTCTGGGAGCGCATGACGCAATCTCCTCATCGATCGGGGCCGGGAAGGAAGGTCGATGTTCTTCAGCGCCCGGACTGCGGTTGGGAGGCATCGAGCCCGCATCGAGCCCGCATCGAGTATCCGGCGGCCAGGACGGGCGCGCACGAGGAGAACGTTCGCGGGCGCGAGCGGTGAGGGACCTGCGACGGGCGGTCCTGAGCGGTCCTGCGGAAGCAGCTGACCGCAGGGGGCGCCCGTCTGTCGAACCGCATATCCACCGGGACAACCTGAATGGGCGACCCCATTCGCTCGTCTGCTTCGCCGTGAACGCACGTTCGGTGCACGCCGGACAGGCCGACGTGCGTCCCGCCCGTCCTTCACAGGAGAAGAAGCTACGACGTTGTGGCCTGCGTCGCCGCCTCGACAGCGCCGCATACGCACCACCTGCGCCGCAGGGGGGACCGCGGCGGCTCTGTCGGCTGAGCCTGGCCCTGCGCCCAGACCGACCGATCAGGAGGGGCAAGCCCGACCGCCTGCCCGCGACCTATCGCCGCACCCACGGCGTCACTTGCGTCCACGGCGGATACTCCGTGGTGACGACCGGCTGTGGGCGTCGACCACGGCCACAAGGGCACCGCCAACACCCTGGCCGCGCTGAACTCGATCCCGGCCGCACGAACCCGACGGCGCACCGATCCACATCATCGAGAAGGGCATCCGCCGGGGCGGACGCCACCTTGCAGTCGCAGCCTGAACCCGAGTGGGCCCCGCGTCACCTTCGCCAGAACAGGTGGTGCATCACGCCGCTCCGGCTGGGCACGACCTCCAGGCAGAACCGGTCGAGCAGCTCGTCGGGGGAGTCCCACAGTGGTAGTCCGGACCCGAGCTTCACGGGCGAGACCGCCACATGCATGGTGTCGACGAGGTCAGCAGCAAGGAACTGCCGGATGGTGGTGACCCCTCCACCGAGCCGGACGTCCTTGCCCTGTGCCGCTTCCCGCGCCTGTTCGAGGACCGTGGCCGGATCGCCGTCGACGAAGTGGAACGTGGTGTCGGAGAGCGTGAACGACGGGCGCTTGTGGTGAGTCATGACGAACACCGGCGTGCGGAACGGAGGCTCCTTCCCCCACCAGCCGCGCCACTCATGGTCCTGCCAGGGCCCGCGCTGAGGCCCGAACTTGTTGCGGCCCATGATCTCGGCACCGATGTTGCGGGCGAAGTCTCGCGTGAAGTAGTCGTCGAGGCCCCGGTTCCCCCCAGGATCCGTGCGCATGGGCCAGCTCGCCGTGGCTCCGGCCCAGGCGAACAACCTCTCGGGATGGTCGTGGCCGAACGGTCGCTCGAGACTCTGGTGCTCACCGGCACCGATTCCGTCACTCGAGACGTTGAAGTTCATGACTCTCAGCAGTTGATCCACGTGTTTCCTCCTCAGGTCCCGGCATCGTGTGGCTGGGCGCCGCACACCATGACGTCGAACGGGATGTCTCCGGATCGACAGCAGTCCCCACTTTTTTCAGGGCATGCCAGGAAGCGGCGACGTGACCGTTCCAACCGCCAACCCGGCGATCCTTCCCTGGCACAGCACTGGGCGAGCCCCATACAGTCCAGGCCCGTGACGTCGGACTCCTTGCGCGCCAAGGCCACGGCCGCCGCCGTCGGGCTCGGCATCGACGCGATGGCCTGACGCCCGCCGGCAGTCGGGTGGCTCGCCGGTTGTCTTCCTGCGGCTTTCAGCGGGTGTTCAGCCGCTTCAGCGAGGACTCAGCATCGGCAGGCCATGGTGGGTGCACCGGCGGATCAAGGGTTCGCCGGGGTACAGATCCCTCGGAGAAAGGTGACACTTGTGAACCACTCCCGCTTCACCGTCGTGAAGCGCCGGGGTATCGCGATCGCCGTGGCGGTCGGCGTTCTGACGCCGGGGGCCGCGGCCTCCGCCTCGGCCGCCGGCCCGCATACCGCCTCGCACGTTGCCAATCACGGGACGACCGGTGCCGCTGTCCCTGCCGTGCCGGGGACGCCGCGTGACACGCATGCCCTCCCCGGTGTGCCGTCGAAGCCCGGCGTGCCTGCGAAGAGCACACGATCCTGACCCGGTGACGCGACGGATGGCGCCTGATGCGCCGCCCCGACCGCCATCAGCCTGCGCGACGACGCCGGTACGGCGTTCGAGGGCACGGTACCTCGCGACATAGGCCGCCCAGTAACTGCGGCAGGAATCGGGACAGTTGATGTGCATCCCTTCCAATCTTCCCTCGATCCTGCATAATTCACGGCTTAATTTTTGTGTGTATTGACGGCCGGTCGGGCCGCGCCCTAACGTCCGATCAACATCGCGCCCCCCCACGCGACTCAGGAGATACGTGTGACCGACGTTCTCGCCGTGCTCGTCCGCGCCCCCCGGTACCACAGACGCACAGCAGCCCTCACGACCGCCGTCCTGCTGCCGGCCGCCGCCGGTATCGCGCTGGCCTCCGCACCGAGCGCCGGCGCCGCCACCATCCCCACCACTGCGACCACCGTCGTCAACGCAGGCAGCGGCAAGTGTGTTGACGCGCGTGCCGCTGCCACCGGCAACGGCACCCCCGTGCAGCAGTACACCTGCAACGGCACCGACGCCCAGTCCTGGCGGTTCACCGCGACCGACAGCGGCTACTACCGGATCGGCGTGGACTCCGCGCCCGATCAGGTCTGGGACGAGACCGACGTCTCCACAGCCGACGGGGCGCCGACCCAGCTGTGGCTCTACGGGGGCGGCGTCAACCAGCAGTGGCTGCCGGTCGCCGAGTCCTCCGGGACGTACCACTTCGTCAACCGCAACAGCGGCAAGTGCCTCGACGTGCCATCGGCCTCCGCCGCCGACGGCGTTCAGTTGCAGCAGTACACCTGCAATGGCACCGCCGCCCAGTCCTTCACGCTCTCCGGCGGTATCAACCAGCCGCCCCACGCACCGGACTTCGGCCCCAACGTCACGGTGTTCGATCCGTCGATGCCGATGTCCACCATCCAGTCGAAGATCAACTCGGTCTACAGCACCCAGCAGACCAACGAGTTCGGCAGCCAGCGCAACGCCCTGCTGTTCACCCCGGGCACGTACAACGTCGACATTCCCGTCGGCTACTACACCCAGGTCTCCGGGCTGGGCCTGTCGCCGGACCAGGTGTCGATCACGGGCGGAGGCGTGCATGTCGAGGGGCACACCAGCGACGGCAACGCCACCCAGAACTTCTGGCGTGACGTCGAGAACATGTCGGTGAGCCCGAGTTCGGGAAGCACCATGTGGGCCGTCTCGCAGGCCGACCCGTTCCGGCGGATGGACGTACACGGCAGCATGAAGCTGTGGGACGACAGCCACGGCACCACCACCAACTGGTCCAGCGGCGGCTACATCGGCGACTCCCGCGTCTCCGGCCAGATCAACTCCGGGACGCAGCAGCAGTTCCTCACCCAGAACACCGCCATGGACGGCGGCTGGAGCGGGCACAACTGGAACATGGTCTTCGTCGGCGACACCGGCGCGCCTGCGACCAGCTTCCCCAATCCGCAGTACACCACCGTCGACCAGAGCCCGGTGATGCGCGAGAAGCCGTTCATCTACGTCGACGGCTCGGGCAACTGGCAGGTGTTCGTTCCGTCGGTGCGCACGCATGTGCAGGGCCCGGACTGGGTCAACGGGACGGCCCCGGGCACCTCGCTGCCGACCAGCCAGTTCTACATCGTCAAGCCAGGTGACACCGCCACGACGATCAACAGCGCGCTCGCCGCGGGCAAGAACCTGATCGTCACCCCGGGCGTTTACCACCTGTCCGCCCCGCTGAACATCACCCGGCCCGACACCGTCGTCCTCGGCCTGGGCCTGGCCACGCTCGTGCCGGACAACGGCGTCACCGCGATCACGACCGCCGATGTCGACGGCATCGACATCGCCGGGCTGCTGATCAGCGCGAACACCACCAACTCCCACACGCTGATGCAGGTCGGCCCGGCCGGCTCGACCGCCGCTCACACCGCCGACCCCATCGTGCTGCACGACGTGTTCTTCCGCATCGGCGGCGACATCGCCGGCAAGGCCACCCAGACACTGGTGATCAACAGCAACGACGTCATCGGCGACGACCTGTGGCTGTGGCGGGCGGACCACACCAACGGCGTCGGCTGGACGACCAACCCGGCCGCCAACGGACTGATCGTCAACGGCAACAATGTCACCATGTACGGCCTGGCGGTCGAGCACTACCAGAAGTACCAGACCACCTGGAACGGCAACGGCGGCCGCACGTACTTCTACCAGAGCGAGACCCCCTACGACGTGCCCGACCAGTCCAGCTGGACCACCGGCGGAGGCGACCTCGGCCACGCCTCCTACAAGGTCGCCGACACGGTCACCACGCACGAGGCATGGGGAGTGGGCGTCTACGCCTACCTCCGCGACAACCCCGCCGTGGTACTGGGCCATGCCATCGAGGTGCCCACCAAGCCCACGGTGAAGTTCCACAGCATGGTCACCACGGTTCTGGGCGGCGCCGGCACCATCAACCACGTCATCGACAACACCGGCAACCAGGTCACTGCCAGGAACAACGTGGCCTACATGGTCAACTACCCCTGAGTCCGGCGCAGATCATGTGACCCACGGGGCAGAGGTGCCGTTCCGCCCGGCGGCGGCCCCTCTGCCGTCGCCCGGGCTCACCCGAGGCAGACCGGTCAGGCCGGGCGGTCGCACATTCCGGCAGCGGACTCTGCCCACCGGCTTTGTCGCTGATGGCAGCACATGCGGTGCCGACCGCAGTCTGATGCGGCGATAGGAAGACCACCGGCATCGGCGCCCGACCAAGGCGGCGGATCGCGGACCCGGTCAATCCCCCCTGGTGAACCGGCGACGCGCGCCGTGCTGCGCCAACGCGCACCCTTCAGACCCGTGACGGGCTGCTCCGCAGAAGCCAGGCACCCGCCAGGCCCTGCCCTGCCTGACAGCCGTGTCACACACCCCCCTCACACCACATCAGAAACGAATTCCCGCATGTCGACGAACAGCACCCGTCTTCGGAGCCTCGGGCTGGTGCGGCGCGCCACCGGGCTGGCGATGGCCGTGGTGGCCTCCGGCCTGCTCTGCCAGCCTGCGGCGGCCGATCCGGCCGGATCGATCACCGGCCTCGCGGGAAAATGCGTGGACGCCGCCGGAGCCAACAGCGCCAACGGAACACCGGTCCAGCTGTACGACTGCAACGGCACCGCAGCCCAGCAGTGGACCGTCGGCAGCGACGGCACCCTGCGGGCGCTCGGCAAGTGCCTCGACGTGGCGGACCGCGGCACCGCCGACGGCTCGACTGTCCAACTGTGGGAGTGCACCGGCGGAGCCAACCAGAAGTGGATCGTCACCTCCGCCGGCGACATCGTCAACCCGAAGGCGAACAAGTGTCTCGATGTCACAGGCGGCGACTCTGCCAACGGCACCCGGCTGCAGATCTCCGGCTTCGTGGTGAGTGGAGCCCAGTTCAACCAGATGTTCCCGAACAGGAACGGTTCCTACACCTACAGTGGCCTGCTCAACGCCCTGCGCGCCTACCCCCGGCTTCGCCAACACCGGCAGCGACACCGTCAGGAAGCGAGAGGCCGCAGCCTTCCTGGCCCAGGCCCACGTCAGCCACGAGACGGGCGGCCTGGTCTACGTGGTGGAACTGAACACCGCCCACTACTCCACCTACTGCGACCGCAGCGCACCCTCTGGGTGCCCGGCCGGTCAGGCCGCGTACTACGGCCGCGGACCGCTGCAGCTGAGTGGAATACCAACTACAAGGCCGCCGGCGACGCGCTCGGCATCGACCTGCTCCACAACCCCAACCTGGTCCGGAACGACCCCGCAATCTCCTGGAAGACCGCTCTGTGGTTCTGGAACACCCAGACCGGAGCAGGCACGATCGTCCCTCACAACGCCATGGTCAGCGACGCCGGCTTCGGCCAGACGATCCGCAGCATCAACGGCAGGCTTGAGTGCGACGGCCACCACCCCGCCCAGACGCAGAACCGCGTCAACCTCTACCGGCGCTTCTCCCAGCTCCTCGGCGTCGGCCCCGGCGCCAATCTCACCTGCTGGCCCGGCAGCGGACGGCCGGAACCACGACCTGCCAGGAACAGGGGTTTCCGGCCGCCACCCCCGGCTCGGCTCTGCGACCACCTCCATGGTGAAGCAGCGCCCTCGCTCACCGACGTCTCCCACATGCTCGGGAGGATCCTGCGAACAGCCCATCTCTGCGTTTACGGCGCCTACTTGCCTGTGCGTTCGCCGCTGCGGCGGCCTTTGCCGGCTTTGTTGCGGCACTCATGTCGCCGGCCGCCGAGGAGCTCATTCGGCGTTGGGGACCACCTGGGCGAACGAGGTCACGAACGCGGTGATGAGGCGGGCGAACTCGGACCGGTCGGCGTCCGGCCAGTCCGCCATCACGCGCGCGAAGATCTCCTGCCGGAACCGGTGTGCGCGGTCGAGCTGTTCCCGCCCGGAGTCGGTCAGAGCGAGCAGTGTGCGCCGGGCGTCGGACGGGTCGGTCCTGCGGTCCAGCCACCCTTCCTCGACGGTGCGGAGCACCAGTCGGCTCGCTCTCGGTTGATCAACGCCCAGCGCGGTGGCGACGTCCGAGACGGAGCACGGCTTGTCGCGGTCCTCGATGACGTCCAACACGTTGAACAGCGTGGGGTCGATCGGCTTGCCGCCGTCGGTTGGCGTCAACCGCCCCAGCGATCGGCGGGTCTGGCTGCGGCGGATCGCCACCATGGCCCGTTCGACGTCGGCGATCGCCTTGTCTTGTTCCTTCTTCGACATGCATGCTAGATTACAATAGTTGTCAAAAGACATGCATTGGGGGATTGTCATGACCGACCTGACTCAGCTGCCCAACGTCCGCGAGCAGCGCCCGCTCGGCTACTGGTTGAAGCACATCGACGGGGCGATCGAGGAGAGCCTTGGCCGGCTGTTCGCCACGGACGGCCTGAACCGGCGAGGGTGGCAGGTGCTGAACACCATCTCGTACGGCCCCATCACCATCGCCGAACTCGATGAGACCATGGCCGCGTTCCTGTCCGCCGACGAGCCAACCATGCGCCCGTACGTCGACCGGTTCATCGAGCGCGGCTGGGCACACACGGCTGACGACGGCGCGGTGGCGCTGACCGGCGAGGGCCGACGGGCGCACCAGCGGGTTGCCGAGCAGTCCGGAGCCTTGAGGGTTCGGATGATGGAGTGCCTCTCGTCCGAGGAGCACACAGTGTTGATGGAACTGCTGCAGCGGGTCGCCACCCACCTTGACGCCCTGGCGGTCGAAACGCCCCGTCAGTAGTCGTCGGCGCACTTCTCTCTGCGAGATGGTGGTTATTCACCTGGGCAATCACGCGAAAGTGCTGGTCACAGCCGTCCACAATCGGCTGTGACCAGCACTTTCGCAACACTTCCTAGTCGGCCGGACGCCTTCCGTAGTAGGAGCTCACGGTGGCGGCCAGCGTCCGCTGAAATAAACCGGAGTGTTCTGATGGGGGATTCGTCAGTCAGTCCCTTTGTCTTTGACCAGTCGACACCTGAACCAGCGAGGTCGCTGACGAAGGAAACGGCTCTGATCGAGTAGATGCTGAGCGCCCGCGAACCCCATAACGGCTGCGCGTTGGTCGCTGTACCGTGCAGGGCCCCATTCGAGGAGAGGTCGTCGCAACAGTTGCACCTCGTCCTCGGCCAAGAGGTCGCTCGGCCTCACCGTGTGGTCCGGCACGGCTCGGCCCTCCCTGACTCGTCCTTGCCGCAACGCAGCCCGATCCGACCGGGCTGTTGCTGTCGGCGTCAAGGGGAGTGCAGCGGGACGAGGGACGGAGCGTGCTGATCCTACCCATCGACGAATGTGACGGTCTCGTCGAGCGGCGCCCGGCCCGTACGCCTGTAGTCCACCGTGACGTCCTCGAACCCGATCGACATGCCACAGAAGAGGATGAGCTCGTCCGGGGGTGACAGGATCCCCGCGACGGTCTTGCGATACACCGACCACGCCATCTGCGGGCAGCTATGCAGACCTTCGGAGCGGAGTAGCAGCATGACGGTCTGCAGATACATTCCCACGTCGGACCATTGGGGTCGGCCCATGTCGCGGTCGATGTAGCAGAACAGGGCGGCGGGCGCGCCGAAACAGTCCCAGTTCGCGGAAGCGGCCCGCTGGCGCGCCTCCCAGTCCTCACGCGCAATGCCGAGTGCGCTGTAGCGCTCATGGCCGAAGGCGGATCGGCGCTCGTGGTACGGGGACTTCAGTGCGGCCGGGTACATCTCGTACTCCCGCTCGTCCCAGGGGTCGCCTGCGGCCACGCGCTCGCCGGCGCGCCTCTTGAGCTCGTCCAGCGGCCGTCCGGTCAGCACATAGGTACGCCACGGCTGGAGGTTCGACCCGGACGGCGCCCAGGCCGCGGCGGAGAGCACACGCTCCAGCACCGTCCTCGGTACTTGCCGGCTGGTGAATCCGCGAACCGCTCGCCGGCTCGTGACCGCCTCATAGACGTCCAGGATCCTCTCCCTCCCTCATCTGCTCCGTGTGACCACTCGTGGACGGAAAACGCAAAGCCCCGTCCGCCCACCATTAGTGGTGCGTCCAACGCTGTGCGCGCGAGGCGGGCGGTTGGCGAGGTGGGCGACAGGGTGGCTCTTTCCGGTCTGCGCACCTCGGAGGGGGCGAGCGGGTCAGGAGAGCCAGTCGGTGTAGCGGGTGGGGGCGAGGTGGGCGTGCTCGTCGGTGAGGACGTCGCCCTTGACGGCGGCGAACATGCCGGCGGTGGGGTCGGTGACGACCGTGCGGTTGTCGCCCTTGTGGGACAGGGTGATGCGGCCCAGCTCGTCCAGGGGGAAGATCTCGGGGCCGGCGATGTTGCGAATGCTGTTCAGCGGGGCGCCTGCGGCGACCTGCGCCACCGCGTTGGCCACGTCCTTGGCGGCGATCGGCTGGACTGGCGTGGCGGGCAACCGGACAGTCTCACCGTCGGCGGTCCAGGACATGACGGCGTCCATGAACTCCATGAACTGTGTCGCCCGGACGATCGAGTAGGGGACCGGCCCGGCCGCGAGGATCTGCTCCTGGAGCACCTTCGCCTTGTAGTAGTCCAGCTCCGGCACCTGGTCCGCCCCGACGATCGAGAGGATGACGAAGTGACCGACGCCGCTCTTGTGTGCCGCGGCCAGGAGGTTGTCCATCGAGGTCCGGAAGAAGGCCGGGGAGGCTTCGTCGAAGGTCGGGGAGTTCGTCAGGTTGACGACGACGTCGGCTCCCGCCACCGCCTGATCCAGTCCCCGGCCGCTGATGACGTCGACCCCGGTGGACTTCGAGTGGGGTACCGCCTCGTGCCCGGCGGCGATCAGATCAGTGACGACCTGCGATCCGATCAGCCCGGTACCGCCGATGACTGCGATCTTCATAGGGTGCCCTTCCTTGAGATTACGTGAGCAAATATGACATATGGGGCGTCATGTAGGTGCGGCAACATGCGTCGTGCAGGCTGGAGACCGCTCATGCAACCAAGCCGCAGGGACCATGGCTGAGATGCTCCTGCATGTGCTAGGGCAACTGCCTTCTTGTGCTCTTGGCCGGCATCGTCGAGGCGATCCGCTTCGCGGTGTCGACGGCCGCACTCATCGCCGCGACGGGACGGCTGCCTGGCAGAGAGTCGTGGACCGCTCGGGGCAGGTGCCATGTCGACATTTCAGCTGGCCGCAGGGCCAAGGTAATCGGCACATGGCCGCGCGAACGCAGTGCCAGGTGCCGCAGTCTCTGGTGCCCTTGTTGCCAGCCGGACCTCACAGGTGGATCGGGAGATGCCGGGGGCCGCGGAGCATGGCGTTCTGCCGATACGGGGGCGGGTCCTCCACGAGGCGTGCCGTGCCGAGGTGGGGGAGCAGTGCGCCGAGTGCGGCCTGCGCTTCCAGACGGGCGAGGGGTCCGCCGAAGCAGATATGGATGCCGCTGCCGAAGCCCAGGTGCTGGTTGTCGGCCCGGGTGGGGTCGAACCGGTCGGGATCGTGGAACCGCTTGGGGTCGCGGTTGCCTGACGCAAGCGCCAGGATGACCGACGCCCCTCGGGGGACGGGGGTGCCGGCGATGTCCATGTCGGCGCGCGGGATGCGTTCGCGCATGTGGACCGGGGGTTCGTAGCGCAGCAGCTCCTCCACGGCTCGTGGCAGCAGCTCGGGTTCACGGCGCAGGTGGTCCAGCTGTTCGGGCTGGCGCAGGAAGGTGAGCACCCCATTGGTGATCAGGTTGACCGTGGTCTCATGACCCGCGATGAGCAGGAGCACGGCCGTCTCCGCGAGTTCCTGCTGGGTGAGCCGCAGCGCGGGATCCGGCTCGTTGACGAACGCCGAGAGCATGTCGTCGGTCGGCTTGCCGCGGCGCTGTTCGGCCAGGTTCAGCAGGTACCCGCCCATCTCCATGCGGGCCTGGTCGCCGGCCTTGTTCGTCTCGGTGGTGTCCGCGCCGGGCCGGACGTCAGCGGCGGCGACGAGGGCGTCGGACCAGGCCCGGAACAGCGGCTCGTCCTCGCGCGGCACGCCGAGCAGGCGGCAGATGACCGTGACGGGAAGCGGGTAGGCGAAGTCGTCGACGAGATCGATCTGCTCGCCCGCCTGGAAGGACGCCAGCAGTTCCTTGGTGATCCGGTCGATCTCGCCACGCATGCCGTCGACGCGGCGGGGGCTGTGTGGCGGGCCGAAGGGCCGCATGGCCAGGGTGCGCAGTCTGTGGTGTTCAGGGTCGTCGAGCCGCAGGAACGGCAGCTGCTGTGCTTCCCCGCCGCCGGTACGGGGATCGACACTCATCCGAGGGTCGTGGAGCAGGGCGGCGATCTCGTGGTAGGTGCCGATCAGGTAGGTGCCGTCAACCTGCTGAACCACGGGACCTGCCTCGCGGAGTTCCGCGTACAGCGGGTAGGGGTTGGGGCGGCTGGCATAGTCGGTGATGCGTTCCAGCAAGGTCTCGGAGGCCATCAGGGCTCCTCGTAGTCGAGCGGTACGTGGGCTACACCACGGTCAGCCGGCGGTCGGGAAGGTGACCGGTGAGCGCGACGGTCGGGCCGTGGGACAGCACCGAAGGATCCGGTACGTCGGACGGGATCGGAACGTCGGCCGCGATCGCCCGGTCGGCCGCGCCGGGCGGGGGCGGGAACGGGGCGCCCGTTTCGATCAGGTGCCGGTAGTAGTTGAGCGACTTGGCCATGTCGACGGTGACGGCGGCGGTGACCCGGCCCCTGTAGCCGTAGACCATGGCGAGCCGGCGCGCCTCCAGGGAACCCTGCGCGATGACGACGTGATCGGAGTAGGTGGGCACGCCCACCGACTTGATGTTGAGCCCGAACTGGGTCGACCAGAACACGGGGACGGACAGATGCGGGCGCTGCAGCGGTCCCGGGTTGACCATGTTGTGCGCCGCCACCTCGGCCTGCTCCACCGCGTTCCCCCAGTGCTCCAGGGACAGCATCTGGTAGCCGAACAGCGGATGGGGAAAGCGGGAGACGTCGCCGGCCACGAAGACGTCGTCTGTGACGATCCCGTACATGTTGAAGGCGCGGCAGCCTGCGTCGCAGGCGATCCCGCGCGGGCCCGCAGCCAGCCCGGAGTCCGCCAGCCACTCCACGTTGCGGACCGCCCCAAGCGCCACGACGCACAGGTCCGCCTCGACACGGCTGCCGTCGGACAGCTGCGCACCGGTGAAGGCGCCGTTCCCGTTCAGGGCGGTGACCGTCACCCCGGTGCGCAGGTCCACGCCGTGGTTGCGCTGCATGACGGCCGCGAGCTTCGACAGCGTGCCGCCGAGCGCGCCCACCAGGGGTGCGGGGCCGCGTTCGGCGACCGTGACCTGCAGCTCCAGTTCACGGCAGGCGGAAGCGATCTCCGAGCCGGTGAAGCCGGCGCCGATCACCAGTACCCGCTCCGGCCCGGCGGCCAGCCGCTCGGCCAGCCCCTTCCCGTCCTCGCGCGTGCGGAGGGTGAACACCCCGTCCAGGGCGGCTTCCTCAGGGTTGGGCCAGGGCCGCGCCCGGGTGCCGGTAGCGATCAGGAGCCGGTCGTACGGCAGCGACTCGCCGTCTTCCAGCAGCACCCGTTTGGCCAGCAGGTCCACGCCGGTGGCGCGGACGCCCATCCGCCACTCGGCCTCGGGGTCGCGGCGCTGCGGCAGCTCGGTGGTGTCCGCCGTCGCCTGCCCGAGCAGCACCTGCTTGGACAGGGGCGGCCGGTCGTAGGGCGCATGGGGCTCGTCACCGACTACGGTCAGTGAGCCGGTGAAGCCCTCCTCACGCAGGGCCTCCGCGGCCCGCAGTCCGGCCAGCGACGCGCCGACGATGACGATACGGCCGTCCTTGAGGTCATCGGGCACCGGTGCTCACCTCTTCCCCGAGGAGGATGGCCTGGACGGGACATGCCGCGGCGGCCTGGCGCACGCGTTCTTCCTGATCGTCGGGCACGGCCGTGGCATACAGCAGGCCTTCCTCGCCGTGCAGCTCGAACACGTCCGGCGCGAGGAACACGCACTGGGCGTAGCCCTGGCAGCGAGTGAGATCGACAACGGTCCGCATCGTCACCACTTCCTCCGTTGTCTCACCCCCCTCATCTCCAGCATGGGTGGAGAACTGGGGGCTCGCACGGTGACTGCCGAGGGGCGCCCCCCGGTCCGCCGTCAGCCCAGGACGCGGTGGTGGTTGAATGCTGCACTGATCAGGAAAAGGTGCGTAAACGCCTGAGGGAAGTCGCCCAGTTGCTCGCCGGTGTGGCTGATCTCCTCGGCGTACAGGCCGACATGGTTGGCGTAGGTGAGCATCTACTCGAAGCCCAGTCGAGCTTCGTCGAGGCGGCCGGGTGCCCCCGTCGCCCTTCACGCCGTCGGGGCCGGCCTTGAGGTCGTAACGCCAGACCAGGGAGTCGGAGACCAGTTCGTTGCCGAGGGCATCGACGGTGGACAGCCATACGGGGTCGTGGGGAGCGATGAACCTGGTCAGCGGCATCATCAGAAGTACAGCGTCCGGCACGTCGCCGCCCTGGTACTGGACGAACGCATGCCGGATCGACGACCGGCCATGGTCCAGGAACGCCAGTAGATCGTGGGTCCCGCCGGTGCCCACTAAGGCAGCCGTGCGCAGATCGCCGATCAGGCCGTGATCAGCGATCGGGAGATACCGGGCGGGCGGCTCCGACCGTGCGACGTGGCTTTCCACGCCGACGATCGCCGCGTCCGTCCGGGTCTGCCGACGCTGAAGAGAGGGCGCTCCACCGTTGCAGTGCTCCGGTCACTGCGCCGTACAGCAGCCCCGTGAACACGTGCCATCAGTTTGGATGCCGGTGCGACAGTTCCCGTAAGCCAAGGGCCAGTTCGCGCAGCCTGGCCCGCTGGCACCTTGCCGCCGCTCCGCTGAAGCCTCTCGACCCCGTGCCATTGCCCCTCATCGACGAATGCGCCACGTCCCATGTCCCCTCGGGGAACGGAGCGGGTCCGCCGCCGAGAACCTTCCTGAGGCCAGGGGTAGCGTGAAGTGACGGATACCCAGCTGAACTCGTGCTGCGGCGAAAGGCCCTGGGCGGCCCCTTCGGGCCCCGACGAGAGATGGAAGACCACTCATGCCTCGATCCATGCGCGCGCTCGTAGCTGTGGAGGCCGGCGCGCCCACTGATGTGCTGCGGCTGGAATCCCGGCCCATTCCCGTGCCGAAAGCCGGTCAGGCGTTGATCCGTGTGAAGGCGACCCCGGTTCACGCGAGTGATCTGCACGTGCTGCGCGGCCGCTACGGCTTCTCCCCGACGTTTCCCGCTGTCGGGGGCAACATGGAGTGCGTGGGTCGTATCGAGGCTCTGGGCCCGGACACCGAGGGGCTGAAGGTCGGTGAGCGCGTGGTGGCCGCTGCGGTCCCTGCGGTACCCGGACCCCCTGTGGCCGGCACCTGGCAGGAATACCTCGTGGCCGATACACACAGGCTTCTGCCGGTGCCCGACCGTCTGAGCGACTCCAGCGCCTGCCAACTCGCCGTCAATCCGTTGACCGCGCTGCTCCTCGTAACGCGCGAACTCGACGTACAGCCGGGTGAATGGCTCCTGCAGACGGCCGCGGGCTCCACCGTCGGCCGGCTCGTCATCCTGTCAATCCCCTCGCGCCGTGGAGAGCTTTCAAGCGGCCAACTCCACGGTGGGGTCGGCCTGGCGGTCTTGTTCGTAGTCGATTGGGCTCCGG